>NZ_JACEHK010000001.1:300000-600000 GCF_025377685.1 Anaerobacillus sp. CMMVII
TAGTAATACCAGCATTGGTTTAAAAGCCGAATTTGATGTCGGTTTTTCTCGAGGAAAGCATTTTGTAGTTGCTTTTGCAGCCAGTCAGGCACCGGAAGTCCCCCTTCCTATTTTTAATGAGATGCCACTGAAATATAAGTGTGTTAGTATATTTAGTATATGAATGAATGGTTGTCATTGTTGAATGTTTTTTTCAATGTAATTAATCAATAAGGGGTTTTGGTTATGAATGATTTTCAGTTACAGGAGTTAGTTGAAGAAATATCTAGGGATTTTTTTGAATGGCCTTTTAAGCATAAAGCTTTATTTAATCCTAGACTTAGAACAACAGGTGGGAGATATCTTCTGAGATCGCATAATATTGAAATCAATCCAAAACAATATGAACATTTCGGGATGGAGGCATTGGTAGGAATTATCAAACATGAACTTTGCCATTATCATTTACATATTCAAAAAAGGGGTTATCGCCATATTGATAAAGACTTTCAAGAGTTACTTACAAAAGTAGATGGAACTAAATACTGTGGTGCAATTCCTGGACTAAGAAGGACTAGTAAGACCCTTCATGTGTATACTTGTACGGATTGTAATACTATCTTTAATCGAAAAAGGGAGATTGATACAAGTAAATATGTATGTGGGAAGTGTAAAGGGAAAATCAGGAAGACAAAAACTTTCAAAACAAGTTGACTTTAGTGTTTTGTATATGTTAAATTATAAAAGTCGCTGAAACGAGCTGACAATAATTCAACTCAGTTATAAAGCGAAAAATAATATTGACAAAATGGCGGAAACAAGTTAGACTTGTCTAAGTCAGAACAAAATATTCCGCAGTAGCTCAGTGGTAGAGCAATCGGCTGTTAACCGATCGGTCGTAGGTTCGAGTCCTACCTGCGGAGCCACTGGAGAAGTACCCAAGAGGCTATAAGGGGCTCCCCTGCTAAGGGAGTAGGCTGCGAAAGCGGTGCGCGGGTTCGAATCCCGCCTTCTCCGCCATTTTAAATGGCCCGTTGGTCAAGCGGTTAAGACACCGCCCTTTCACGGCGGTAACACGGGTTCGAATCCCGTACGGGTCACCATTACTACTATTTTTAAATGCAACATATGGAGGATTAGCTCAGCGACGAGCGAAGCATCCTTGGATTAACGTCGAGTTGTTTCGACGCATATGCATCTTAGTGTTACTGGAAGAGGAAGAAACAGGGTCTTCCTAGAATAGACTTCATCAATACTTCGGAGGATTAGCTCAGCTGGGAGAGCACCTGCCTTACAAGCAGGGGGTCGGCGGTTCGAACCCGTCATCCTCCACCATATTACTAATAAGATGGACCCGTGGTGTAGCGGTTAACATGCCTGCCTGTCACGCAGGAGATCGCCGGTTCGATCCCGGTCGGGTCCGCCATCTTTACTAAATGAAAAATGCGGGTGTGGCGGAATTGGCAGACGCGCTAGACTTAGGATCTAGTGTCTTTGACGTGGGGGTTCGAGTCCCTTCACCCGCACCATTTTTTATTTTAACGGCAAAAAGAACTTCATTGTCTACTGTTTATATTATGCGGTCGTGGCGGAATGGCAGACGCGCTAGCTTGAGGGGCTAGTGGGGGTATCCCCGTGGAGGTTCGAGTCCTCTCGACCGCATTGCTTCATTAAAATACAACATGCGCCCTTAGCTCAGCGACGAGCAAAACGTCGTCGGATAAGCTGCGAGTTGTTTCGACGCATTAGCTTCGAAGGCAATACGGGTAGAGGAAGAAACAGGGTCTACGGAGCGTTACTTCGTCCGTAATCATCATGAATAACATCATTGAAATACAACATGCGCCCTTAGCTCAGCTGGATAGAGTGTTTGACTACGAATCAAAAGGTCGGGAGTTCGAATCTCTCAGGGCGCACCAAACCAACTTCCTCGAATGAGCATCACTGCAGGTTTGCGACGAGCAAACGAAGTGGCGCAGGAGCATGTTTGGTTAGTGTAAATCATCTTAATATCTCGGGAAGTGGCTCAGCTTGGTAGAGCACCTGGTTTGGGACCAGGGGGTCGCAGGTTCAAATCCTGTCTTCCCGACCATTTAGTTTAATATGCGGGTGTAGTTTAGTGGTAAAACCTCAGCCTTCCAAGCTGATGTTGTGAGTTCGATTCTCATCACCCGCTCCAATCTACTATATGGGCCTATAGCTCAGCTGGTTAGAGCGCACGCCTGATAAGCGTGAGGTCGGTGGTTCGAGTCCACTTAGGCCCACCATATTTTTTTGATAACAGTGTTGACTTAGTTCGTTATGATTGATATGATGATTAGGTTGCTGTTACGGTAATAAATTGATTGTTGACAAGAAAGTGCTATTCTGATATAGTTAAACTCTTGTCGCTAAAACGACAGTAATCGTTCTTTGAAAACTGAACACACAGCCAAGCGAATTAAAGAGATAGTAAATATCTCGTCAATGTAACAAATTTTTTGAGCTATATCAAACACTTTTATGGAGAGTTTGATCCTGGCTCAGGACGAACGCTGGCGGCGTGCCTAATACATGCAAGTCGAGCGGACAATTGAGAGCTTGCTCTCAATTGTTAGCGGCGGACGGGTGAGTAACACGTGGGCAACCTGCCCTGTAGACTGGGATAACTTCGGGAAACCGAAGCTAATACCGGATAATCTTTTGAGTCACATGGCTCGAAAGTAAAAGTTGGGTTTACCTAACACTACAGGATGGGCCCGCGGCGCATTAGCTAGTTGGTAAGGTAATGGCTTACCAAGGCGACGATGCGTAGCCGACCTGAGAGGGTGATCGGCCACACTGGGACTGAGACACGGCCCAGACTCCTACGGGAGGCAGCAGTAGGGAATCTTCCGCAATGGACGAAAGTCTGACGGAGCAACGCCGCGTGAACGATGAAGGCCTTCGGGTCGTAAAGTTCTGTTGTTAGGGAAGAACAAGTACCGTTCAAATAGGGCGGTACCTTGACGGTACCTAACCAGAAAGCCACGGCTAACTACGTGCCAGCAGCCGCGGTAATACGTAGGTGGCAAGCGTTGTCCGGAATTATTGGGCGTAAAGCGCGCGCAGGCGGTCTCTTAAGTCTGATGTGAAAGCCCACGGCTCAACCGTGGAGGGTCATTGGAAACTGGGAAACTTGAGTGCAGAAGAGGAGAGTGGAATTCCATGTGTAGCGGTGAAATGCGTAGATATATGGAGGAACACCAGTGGCGAAGGCGACTCTCTGGTCTGTAACTGACGCTGAGGCGCGAAAGCGTGGGGAGCAAACAGGATTAGATACCCTGGTAGTCCACGCCGTAAACGATGAGTGCTAGGTGTTAGGGGTTTCGATGCCCTTAGTGCCGAAGTTAACACATTAAGCACTCCGCCTGGGGAGTACGACCGCAAGGTTGAAACTCAAAGGAATTGACGGGGGCCCGCACAAGCAGTGGAGCATGTGGTTTAATTCGAAGCAACGCGAAGAACCTTACCAGGTCTTGACATCCTTTGACAACCCAAGAGATAGGGCTTTCCCCTTCGGGGGACAAAGTGACAGGTGGTGCATGGTTGTCGTCAGCTCGTGTCGTGAGATGTTGGGTTAAGTCCCGCAACGAGCGCAACCCTTGATCTTAGTTGCCAGCATTTAGTTGGGCACTCTAAGGTGACTGCCGGTGACAAACCGGAGGAAGGTGGGGATGACGTCAAATCATCATGCCCCTTATGACCTGGGCTACACACGTGCTACAATGGATGGTACAAAGGGCAGCAAAACCGCGAGGTTGAGCCAATCCCATAAAGCCATTCTCAGTTCGGATTGTAGGCTGCAACTCGCCTACATGAAGCCGGAATTGCTAGTAATCGCGGATCAGCATGCCGCGGTGAATACGTTCCCGGGCCTTGTACACACCGCCCGTCACACCACGAGAGTTTGTAACACCCGAAGTCGGTGGGGTAACCTTTATGGAGCCAGCCGCCTAAGGTGGGACAGATGATTGGGGTGAAGTCGTAACAAGGTAGCCGTATCGGAAGGTGCGGCTGGATCACCTCCTTTCTATGGAGTTAAAACTCTAGTCGATGCTTTTCTTAGGAAAAGTACGCTGACGCTGTGTTTCAGTTTTGAGAGAATGATCTCTCAATTAAATAGTTAACTGCTCAATATTCATTATTGTGCTCCTGCGGTACTCCTTGCGTCGTATCCTCGTCGCAAAGCTGCATGAAGCTAATCAATGAAGCATCTCACGATGTAATTGAGGTCAGTGGCTTTGTTCCTTGAAAACTAGATAACAACTAACACATTTAAGTTTTACCGGAAAGTTTGTAAAAACTTTATGAGTAAACTTGAGTAGTCAAGAATTCAATTCGACGTAAAATCCTTATAACTAGGTAATTTTTCGAAAGAAGCGTAAGCTGATTGAAGAAAAATTTAGGTTAAGTTAGAAAGGGCGCACGGTGGATGCCTTGGCACTAGGAGCCGAAGAAGGACGTGACGAACAACGATATGCCTCGGGGAGCTGTAAGTAAGCTTTGATCCGGGGATTTCCGAATGGGGGAACCCACCATCCGTAATGGGATGGTACCCATAGCTGAATACATAGGCTATGAGGAGGCAGACCTGGGGAACTGAAACATCTAAGTACCCAGAGGAAGAGAAAGAAATTATCGATTTCCTGAGTAGCGGCGAGCGAAACGGAAACAGCCCAAACCAAGGGGCTTGCCCCTTGGGGTTGTAGGACACTCTACACGGAGTTACAAAGAAACGAAGTAGACGAAGCGATCTGGAAAGGTCCGCGAAACAAGGTAACAGCCCTGTAATCGAAACTTCGTTTCCTCCAGAGTGTATCCTGAGTACGGCGGGACACGTGAAACCCCGTCGGAATCCGGGAGGACCATCTCCCAAGGCTAAATACTTCCTAGTGACCGATAGTGAACCAGTACCGTGAGGGAAAGGTGAAAAGCACCCCGGGAGGGGAGTGAAAGAGATCCTGAAACCGTGTGCCTACAAGTAGTTGGAGCCCATTTACGGGTGACAGCGTGCCTTTTGTAGAATGAACCGGCGAGTTACGATTACGTGCAAGGTTAAGCTGAAGAGGCGGAGCCGCAGCGAAAGCGAGTCTGAATAGGGCGAATGAGTACGTGGTCGTAGACCCGAAACCGTGTGATCTACCCATGTCCAGGGTGAAGTTCAGGTAACACTGAATGGAGGCCCGAACCCACGCACGTTGAAAAGTGCGGGGATGAGGTGTGGGTAGGGGTGAAATGCCAATCGAACTCGGAGATAGCTGGTTCTCCCCGAAATAGCTTTAGGGCTAGCCTCGAGGGAAGAGTATTGGAGGTAGAGCACTGATTGGACTAGGGGTCCCCACAGGATTACCGAATTCAGTCAAACTCCGAATGCCAAATACTTATCCTCGGGAGTCAGACTGCGAGTGCTAAGATCCGTAGTCAAGAGGGAAACAGCCCAGACCATCAGCTAAGGTCCCAAAGTATACGTTAAGTGGAGAAGGATGTGGAGTTGCCCAGACAACCAGGATGTTGGCTTAGAAGCAGCCACCATTTAAAGAGTGCGTAATAGCTCACTGGTCGAGTGACTCTGCGCCGAAAATGTACCGGGGCTAAACGTATCACCGAAGCTATGGATTGCGCACCTGGTGCGCAGTGGTAGGGGAGCGTTCTAAGTGCAGCGAAGTCAGACCGGAAGGACTGGTGGAGCGCTTAGAAGTGAGAATGCCGGTATGAGTAGCGAAAAGAGGGGTGAGAATCCCCTCCGTCGAAAGCCCAAGGTTTCCTGAGGAAGGCTCGTCCGCTCAGGGTAAGTCGGGACCTAAGCCGAGGCTGAAAAGCGTAGGCGATGGACAACAGGTTGAAATTCCTGTACCACCTCCTCACCGTTTGAGCAATGGGGGGACGCAGAAAGGTAGGGTAAGCGCACTGATGGATATGTGCGTCCAAGCAGTTAGGCTGAGAAGTAGGCAAATCCGCTTCTCGCGAAGGCTGAGCTGTGATGGCGAGCGAAATTTAAGTAGCGAAGTTCCTGATCCTACACTGCCAAGAAAAGCCTCTAGCGAGGTGAGAGGTGCCCGTACCGCAAACCGACACAGGTAGGCGAGAAGAGAATTCTAAGACGCTCGGGAGAACTCGGATCACGGTCCTAGGTTAGAATTTCAATACAATCAGGGTAGTATCCCACCGACGCCTCCACCGAAGCTGGCGCTCCGGGTTCTCTCAGAATGGTTGGAAATCATTCGTAGAGTGCAAAGGCAAAAGGGAGCTTGACTGCGAGACCTACAAGTCGAGCAGGGACGAAAGTCGGGCTTAGTGATCCGGTGGTTCCGCATGGAAGGGCCATCGCTCAACGGATAAAAGCTACCCTGGGGATAACAGGCTTATCTCCCCCAAGAGTCCACATCGACGGGGAGGTTTGGCACCTCGATGTCGGCTCATCGCATCCTGGGGCTGAAGTAGGTCCCAAGGGTTGGGCTGTTCGCCCATTAAAGCGGTACGCGAGCTGGGTTCAGAACGTCGTGAGACAGTTCGGTCCCTATCCGTCGCGGGCGTAGGAAATTTGAGAGGAGCTGTCCTTAGTACGAGAGGACCGGGATGGACACACCGCTGGTGTACCAGTTGTTCCGCCAGGAGCATAGCTGGGTAGCTACGTGTGGAAGGGATAAGTGCTGAAAGCATCTAAGCATGAAGCCCCCCTCGAGATGAGATTTCCCTTGGAGTTAATCCAGTAAGACCCCTTAAAGATGATGAGGTTGATAGGTCTCGGGTGGAAGCACGGTGACGTGTGGAGCTGAGAGATACTAATCGGTCGAGGACTTATCCTATAAATAAGTTTAGAGTGATGAGTGTAGAGTTTTGAGTTGCGTGAGTAGCTCGAAGCAGTAAATACCAAATTCTAAATAAACGGATTGAATTTTACTCAAGTCTTAAATGTGTGTTATCTAGTTTTCAGGGAATGAAAATTTCTTGAAAAATTAAGTAGCTTGATCTTGAATTGAGTTCGTGCGTCTGTGTCTACCAGTGTAGCTTCGAAGTAAGCTTCCTCGACGCAAAGCAGCATGATGTAAACTCAAAGAAGCATCTCACGATGTGATTGAGGTCAGTAGCTTTTTTGAAGGAATGAACTTTCTTCATATAATCTAGTAGCGATAGCGAAGAGGTCACACTCGTTCCCATGCCGAACACGACCGTTAAGCTCTTCAGCGCCGATGGTAGTTGGGGGTTTCCCCCTGTGAGAGTAGGACGTTGCTAGGTGAAAAAACACATCCAATTATGGATGTGTTTTTTTGTGTACAAATGAAATGAGATTTTAGTTAGGGTAATTTTTATGTGTGCTTCTGCGGTACTCATAGCGACGTATCCTCGTCGCAAAGCTGCATGGATTAAAATAAAGAAGTAACTCATGATGTGAATTAACTCTGAGTTGAATGTAACTAGCATCGATCTGGAGGATCGTCGTCCTAGTCTTTTTTTTAATGAGGCGTTTTTACAACCATATAATAAAGGAAACAACGTTAGTTATTATCGAAGTTAACTAATATAAAGTACGTTGATGTAATGCTATATTTAACAAAAAAGAAGATAGTCACGTAATGTGACCATCTTCTCTTACCGCGTCCAACAAGCTTTATCCTCTGGGGTCGTATCGATTATTATATCCCACAGACACCTCATTTCATTATTGTTAAAAACAATCTTGAAATTTCCGGTTATGCTGCAAGCTAATCACCTCATTAAAGGTTCAATCGATCTTCCGAATGTTATTGATAGTAACATTCAAATGCTGCTGAAGTTGGTTGTGAGAAGCATAACTGCTCCTCAGAATATAGTATGTCCGAACTTTTCTGTCTCATGTGCTGATCACACAAAATTTTTCGTAAGTATAAAAAATCCAGTTAAATAAAAACTATATATTTAGGGGAATCCCAACACAACTTGTAGGAGGGTGTGAAAAAAATGGTTAATCAAGACTTTGAAAAGTTTAAAGAAGTTTCGGAAAAGCATAAATCAGTATACTTAGGTGGGGAAAAGGCACGAAAAGTAGATAAAGATGTCTTGCAAAGTAATGAAAATCATGGGACCTCGGTCGGTGCGGAAGGTCGAGATGTAAAACAGAAATAAAAAGTATTCTAAAACGCTTCTAAGATAAAAAAAAAATCAGGTATAATTACCGTGTAGGTTTTTATACTTGATTTTTTTTTAGAAAAAACAATAAATGACAATGACAAATTTATTTTTGAAGTACTTATAATAGGAAGGTTGGGAGTTTGTTATATGGTGATACAATCTAATATGCCACCCAAGGCAATTGTTGAGGTCTGGAGTAATACCGAAGAGGTTTTTAAAAAATATGATGTTCCCATTAATGATAAAATGATGGAAGTATTAGTTGAAGCAGATGTCCTGACTAGGTTACTTGTTGAACTAAATGCTGCAGTTGGTAGTTCGACTGCTACTTGTATAGAAGGTGGTTGAAATTTACAGGTGAAAAAAGAGTAGGTTACTCTTTTTTATTTATGATTTTTAATTAATGAGGTGAGTTTGAAGTGGTACATCAAATGGGATTAAAGAAGGAAAAAAAGTTGTGGTACGATTAAATGTTAAAAAGAAGAACTATCAGAGTTGGTGATACAATAGAACTTATAAAAGTTCCATAACAAAAATGAAACATTAAAAGTTCAGGTTATTAGGATATTCCCCTAGAGGATTTCGACTGAAAAGGTTGGACACTCGATCAATTGCTAAGAGGAACCTACGATATATATACGCAACAATGGGGAACCTTGGCTATTTCAATAGAATATTAAAATAAAATAGATATTAACATATATAAATTTTTATTTATTTCTAAAAAGGTATTGCAATCATCATGTTATCGTAGTATATTATTCTTCTGCCACAATTATTATTCTTATATCAAATAATAATGTTAAACTGTGGTTGACTTTAGTTATCAATTCATGTTATTATATATTTCTGGTCGTTGAAAGCATCTTGGTTCTTTTTTAAAAAAAGATGTTGCAAAAGATTTCTTATCATGATATAATAAATCTTGTCGCTAAAACGACAGTAATCGTTCTTTGAAAACTGAACACACAGCCAAGCGAATTAAAGAGATAGTAAATATCTCGTCAATGTAACAAAATTTTTTGAGCTATATCAAACACTTTTATGGAGAGTTTGATCCTGGCTCAGGACGAACGCTGGCGGCGTGCCTAATACATGCAAGTCGAGCGGACAATTGAGAGCTTGCTCTCAATTGTTAGCGGCGGACGGGTGAGTAACACGTGGGCAACCTGCCCTGTAGACTGGGATAACTTCGGGAAACCGAAGCTAATACCGGATAATCTTTTGAGTCACATGGCTCGAAAGTAAAAGTTGGGTTTACCTAACACTACAGGATGGGCCCGCGGCGCATTAGCTAGTTGGTAAGGTAATGGCTTACCAAGGCGACGATGCGTAGCCGACCTGAGAGGGTGATCGGCCACACTGGGACTGAGACACGGCCCAGACTCCTACGGGAGGCAGCAGTAGGGAATCTTCCGCAATGGACGAAAGTCTGACGGAGCAACGCCGCGTGAACGATGAAGGCCTTCGGGTCGTAAAGTTCTGTTGTTAGGGAAGAACAAGTACCGTTCAAATAGGGCGGTACCTTGACGGTACCTAACCAGAAAGCCACGGCTAACTACGTGCCAGCAGCCGCGGTAATACGTAGGTGGCAAGCGTTGTCCGGAATTATTGGGCGTAAAGCGCGCGCAGGCGGTCTCTTAAGTCTGATGTGAAAGCCCACGGCTCAACCGTGGAGGGTCATTGGAAACTGGGAAACTTGAGTGCAGAAGAGGAGAGTGGAATTCCATGTGTAGCGGTGAAATGCGTAGATATATGGAGGAACACCAGTGGCGAAGGCGACTCTCTGGTCTGTAACTGACGCTGAGGCGCGAAAGCGTGGGGAGCAAACAGGATTAGATACCCTGGTAGTCCACGCCGTAAACGATGAGTGCTAGGTGTTAGGGGTTTCGATGCCCTTAGTGCCGAAGTTAACACATTAAGCACTCCGCCTGGGGAGTACGACCGCAAGGTTGAAACTCAAAGGAATTGACGGGGGCCCGCACAAGCAGTGGAGCATGTGGTTTAATTCGAAGCAACGCGAAGAACCTTACCAGGTCTTGACATCCTTTGACAACCCTAGAGATAGGGCTTTCCCCTTCGGGGGACAAAGTGACAGGTGGTGCATGGTTGTCGTCAGCTCGTGTCGTGAGATGTTGGGTTAAGTCCCGCAACGAGCGCAACCCTTGATCTTAGTTGCCAGCATTTAGTTGGGCACTCTAAGGTGACTGCCGGTGACAAACCGGAGGAAGGTGGGGATGACGTCAAATCATCATGCCCCTTATGACCTGGGCTACACACGTGCTACAATGGATGGTACAAAGGGCAGCAAAACCGCGAGGTTGAGCCAATCCCATAAAGCCATTCTCAGTTCGGATTGTAGGCTGCAACTCGCCTACATGAAGCCGGAATTGCTAGTAATCGCGGATCAGCATGCCGCGGTGAATACGTTCCCGGGCCTTGTACACACCGCCCGTCACACCACGAGAGTTTGTAACACCCGAAGTCGGTGGGGTAACCTTTATGGAGCCAGCCGCCTAAGGTGGGACAGATGATTGGGGTGAAGTCGTAACAAGGTAGCCGTATCGGAAGGTGCGGCTGGATCACCTCCTTTCTATGGAGTTAAAACTCTAGTCGATGCTTTTCTTAGGAAAAGTACGCTGACGCTGTGTTTCAGTTTTGAGAGAATGATCTCTCAATTAAATAGTTAACTGCTCAATATTCATTATTGTGCTCCTGCGGTACTCCTTGCGTCGTATCCTCGTCGCAAAGCTGCATGAAGCTAATCAATGAAGCATCTCACGATGTAATTGAGGTCAGTGGCTTTGTTCCTTGAAAACTAGATAACAACTAACACATTTAAGTTTTACCGGAAAGTTTGTAAAAACTTTATGAGTAAACTTGAGTAGTCAAGAATTCAATTCGACGTAAAATCCTTATAACTAGGTAATTTTTCGAAAGAAGCGTAAGCTGATTGAAGAAAAATTTAGGTTAAGTTAGAAAGGGCGCACGGTGGATGCCTTGGCACTAGGAGCCGAAGAAGGACGTGACGAACAACGATATGCCTCGGGGAGCTGTAAGTAAGCTTTGATCCGGGGATTTCCGAATGGGGGAACCCACCATCCGTAATGGGATGGTACCCATAGCTGAATACATAGGCTATGAGGAGGCAGACCTGGGGAACTGAAACATCTAAGTACCCAGAGGAAGAGAAAGAAATTATCGATTTCCTGAGTAGCGGCGAGCGAAACGGAAACAGCCCAAACCAAGGGGCTTGCCCCTTGGGGTTGTAGGACACTCTACACGGAGTTACAAAGAAACGAAGTAGACGAAGCGATCTGGAAAGGTCCGCGAAACAAGGTAACAGCCCTGTAATCGAAACTTCGTTTCCTCCAGAGTGTATCCTGAGTACGGCGGGACACGTGAAACCCCGTCGGAATCCGGGAGGACCATCTCCCAAGGCTAAATACTTCCTAGTGACCGATAGTGAACCAGTACCGTGAGGGAAAGGTGAAAAGCACCCCGGGAGGGGAGTGAAAGAGATCCTGAAACCGTGTGCCTACAAGTAGTTGGAGCCCATTTACGGGTGACAGCGTGCCTTTTGTAGAATGAACCGGCGAGTTACGATTACGTGCAAGGTTAAGCTGAAGAGGCGGAGCCGCAGCGAAAGCGAGTCTGAATAGGGCGAATGAGTACGTGGTCGTAGACCCGAAACCGTGTGATCTACCCATGTCCAGGGTGAAGTTCAGGTAACACTGAATGGAGGCCCGAACCCACGCACGTTGAAAAGTGCGGGGATGAGGTGTGGGTAGGGGTGAAATGCCAATCGAACTCGGAGATAGCTGGTTCTCCCCGAAATAGCTTTAGGGCTAGCCTCGAGGGAAGAGTATTGGAGGTAGAGCACTGATTGGACTAGGGGTCCCCACAGGATTACCGAATTCAGTCAAACTCCGAATGCCAAATACTTATCCTCGGGAGTCAGACTGCGAGTGCTAAGATCCGTAGTCAAGAGGGAAACAGCCCAGACCATCAGCTAAGGTCCCAAAGTATACGTTAAGTGGAGAAGGATGTGGAGTTGCCCAGACAACCAGGATGTTGGCTTAGAAGCAGCCACCATTTAAAGAGTGCGTAATAGCTCACTGGTCGAGTGACTCTGCGCCGAAAATGTACCGGGGCTAAACGTATCACCGAAGCTATGGATTGCGTACCTGGTGCGCAGTGGTAGGGGAGCGTTCTAAGTGCAGCGAAGTCAGACCGGAAGGACTGGTGGAGCGCTTAGAAGTGAGAATGCCGGTATGAGTAGCGAAAAGAGGGGTGAGAATCCCCTCCGTCGAAAGCCCAAGGTTTCCTGAGGAAGGCTCGTCCGCTCAGGGTAAGTCGGGACCTAAGCCGAGGCTGAAAAGCGTAGGCGATGGACAACAGGTTGAAATTCCTGTACCACCTCCTCACCGTTTGAGCAATGGGGGGACGCAGAAAGGTAGGGTAAGCGCACTGATGGATATGTGCGTCCAAGCAGTTAGGCTGAGAAGTAGGCAAATCCGCTTCTCGCGAAGGCTGAGCTGTGATGGCGAGCGAAATTTAAGTAGCGAAGTTCCTGATCCTACACTGCCAAGAAAAGCCTCTAGCGAGGTGAGAGGTGCCCGTACCGCAAACCGACACAGGTAGGCGAGAAGAGAATTCTAAGACGCTCGGGAGAACTCTCGTTAAGGAACTCGGCAAAATGACCCCGTAACTTCGGGAGAAGGGGTGCTCTGATAGGGTGTTAAAGCCCGAGAGAGCCGCAGTGAATAGATCCAAGCGACTGTTTAGCAAAAACACAGGTCTCTGCGAAGCCGCAAGGCGAAGTATAGGGGCTGACACCTGCCCGGTGCTGGAAGGTTAAGAGGAGGGGTTATCCGTAAGGAGAAGCTCTGAATTGAAGCCCCAGTAAACGGCGGCCGTAACTATAACGGTCCTAAGGTAGCGAAATTCCTTGTCGGGTAAGTTCCGACCCGCACGAATGGTGTAACGATTTGGATACTGTCTCAACGAGAGACCCGGTGAAATTATATTACCTGTGAAGATGCAGGTTACCCGCGACAGGACGGAAAGACCCCATGGAGCTTTACTGTAGCTTGATATTGGATTTTGGTACAATTTGTACAGGATAGGTAGGAGCCTGAGAACCCGGAGCGCCAGCTTCGGTGGAGGCGTCGGTGGGATACTACCCTGATTGTATTGAAATTCTAACCTAGGACCGTGATCCGGTTCGGGGACAGTGTCAGGTGGGCAGTTTGACTGGGGCGGTCGCCTCCTAAACAGTAACGGAGGCGCCCAAAGGTTCCCTCAGAATGGTTGGAAATCATTCGTAGAGTGCAAAGGCAAAAGGGAGCTTGACTGCGAGACCTACAAGTCGAGCAGGGACGAAAGTCGGGCTTAGTGATCCGGTGGTTCCGCATGGAAGGGCCATCGCTCAACGGATAAAAGCTACCCTGGGGATAACAGGCTTATCTCCCCCAAGAGTCCACATCGACGGGGAGGTTTGGCACCTCGATGTCGGCTCATCGCATCCTGGGGCTGAAGTAGGTCCCAAGGGTTGGGCTGTTCGCCCATTAAAGCGGTACGCGAGCTGGGTTCAGAACGTCGTGAGACAGTTCGGTCCCTATCCGTCGCGGGCGTAGGAAATTTGAGAGGAGCTGTCCTTAGTACGAGAGGACCGGGATGGACACACCGCTGGTGTACCAGTTGTTCCGCCAGGAGCATAGCTGGGTAGCTACGTGTGGAAGGGATAAGTGCTGAAAGCATCTAAGCATGAAGCCCCCCTCGAGATGAGATTTCCCTTGGAGTTAATCCAGTAAGACCCCTTAAAGATGATGAGGTTGATAGGTCTCGGGTGGAAGCACGGTGACGTGTGGAGCTGAGAGATACTAATCGGTCGAGGACTTATCCTATAAATAAGTTTAGAGTGATGAGTGTAGAGTTTTGAGTTGCGTGAGTAGCTCGAAGCAGTAAATACCAAATTCTAAATAAACGGATTGAATTTTACTCAAGTCTTAAATGTGTGTTATCTAGTTTTCAGGGAATGAAAATTTCTTGAAAAATTAAGTAGCTTGATCTTGAATTGAGTTCGTGCGTCTGTGTCTACCAGTGTAGCTTCGAAGTAAGCTTCCTCGACGCAAAGCAGCATGATGTAAACTCAAAGAAGCATCTCACGATGTGATTGAGGTCAGTAGCTTTTTTGAAGGAATGAACTTTCTTCATATAATCTAGTAGCGATAGCGAAGAGGTCACACTCGTTCCCATGCCGAACACGACCGTTAAGCTCTTCAGCGCCGATGGTAGTTGGGGGTTTCCCCCTGTGAGAGTAGGACGTTGCTAGGTGAAAAAACACATCCAATTATGGATGTGTTTTTTTGTGTACAAATGAAATGAGATTTTAGTTAGGGTAATTTTTATGTGTGCTTCTGCGGTACTCATAGCGACGTATCCTCGTCGCAAAGCTGCATGTAGTTTAACCAAGGAAGTAACTCATGATGTGAACGAGGTAAGTTGCTTCGTTGCTAGGTGAAAAAACACATCCAATTGCGGATGTGTTTTTTTTGTGTACAAATGAAATGAGATTTTAGTTTTAGTTAGGGTAATTTTTATGTGTGCTTCTGCGGTACTCCTAGCGTCGTATCCTCGTCGCAATGCTGCATGTAGTTAATCAAAGAAGTTAGCTTACGATGTAAACTGAGTTAGTATTTTGTTTACTCACTTAAGGCCTAAAGGAGTGTTTCACGAGTTTTCGTTACTTTGTTTAATTTCCTTTTCACTAAACATCTCATTTACTTCTTCTAATTGTTTATGTTGGTCGACTGAATCACCAGCGTAATAAGGTGTGGAGTGAAATATGTCTTTGGAGTCAATGTCGCTTCTAATCGTTACTTCTTCTTTTTCTAAAAAGTCGTTTTTCTCTTTGGCACTCATGTCAGAAAACCTCCCAATAATTATTTCTTTTTAGTTATCCCCTATCCTTTTTTTAATAATTAAACAGTGGTAAAATTTTTATGTAATCTTGGGTAGAATATAGTGGTTATTGACTATTGGAGGCATTTAAAATGACGTTTAAATTTAGTACAAAAACAGTGCATTTTCAAAAAAAGCTGAGGAAAAGAATGTTAGTAAGTCACAGCCTATTTATCAAACATCTGCTTTCTCATTTAAAGATTTAGATGATATGGAAGATTTTTATAGAGGAAATAAAGAGTATTTATATACGAGATTTAGTAACCCTAATACAGACGATTTAGGGCAAGGTGTTGCGGAATTAGAAGGTGCGCCAAAAGGGGTCGCTACTTCTTCAGGGATGTCTGCTATTTTGGCCGGAGTTTTAGCTGTAGTAAGTCATGGTGATCACATTATTGCCTCTGAAGATATTTACGGCGGTACATATCAACTTTTTGCGCATGAGTTAAAAGAGTTTGGTATTGAAGTTTCTTTTGTTTCGATGAATAATTTAGATGAAATCGAGAATACTATTAGGGTTAACACGAAGCTTCTATATTCTGAGTCAATAACAAACCCTTTATTAAGGGTTGAGAACTTGGCTTCGTTAATATCGTTGGCTAAAAAGCATAAGCTAACTACAATGATTGATAATACCTTTGCGACTCCTTACTTAATTAAACCTTTTGAATTAGGTGCCGATTTAGTTATTCATAGCGCTACAAAATACATTGGTGGTCACAGTGATGTAACTGCTGGAGTACTAGTAGGAAATGAAACCTTAATTTCAAAGGCTAAAACGAAAGTAGTAAATCTAGGTTGTAACTTAAGTCCGTTTGAAGCATGGTTGGCTTGTCGTGGTTTAAAAACATTAGCAGTACGAATGGAAAGACAAGTGAAAAATGCTCAAGCACTTGCTGATTTTTTACGTCAAAATACAGCAATTAAAAGAGTATACTATCCAGAGTCAGTTTCAGAAAATGGCAATGGTGCAATTGTTTCTGTTGACCTAGGCGAAAATTATGACATTGATGTTTTCTTTAAATCATTACAGTGGATTCGCATTGTACCAACTCTTGCTGGAGTCGAATCAACCGTTACTTATCCTTTAAGAACGTCTCATCGTACGGTACCAGAAGCTATTCGAAGCAAATTGGGAATTACACGAGGTTTAGTGAGAATTTCCTTAGGTATTGAGGATGCTGAAGACATCATAGATGCTTTTGATAAGGCGATAAAAACAGCAAAGTTATAAGGAAATTTGCATTCCTTTTTAAGATGTGTTATTATAATTATATATTAACCAGCTGCAAATAAACGCAGTTGGTATTATCGCGGGGTGGAGCAGTCTGGTAGCTCGTCGGGCTCATAACCCGAAGGTCGTAGGTTCAAATCCTGCCCCCGCAACCAATACATAAACCTTCGCGCAGGATCTTTCCTAGCGCTTTTATTATTTCTACAGTACAATACTAGGTTTTTTCGCAAAAATAAGATAAACTACTATATGATTACCTTAGGAATATATCCTAAGGTTTTTTTATACATAAACTTAAATGTTAGGTGCGGTTTAGCATGTTACGTGATGAATTTGATTTTATAGATAAGATAAAACCTATAAAAACCAATCAAAAGGCTCTAATAAAAGGAATAGGTGACGATTCCGCAGTTTTTAAGAGTAGCTCTATGTTTGATGAACTGATCTGTATGGATACAATGGTAGAAGGAGTTCATTTTACAAGACAAACGATGACACCATTTATGATAGGCTTTAAGGCTCTCGCAGTAAATGTAAGTGATATCGCTGCCATGGGTGGAATACCGACATACTATCTTGTTTCTATTGCTGTTCCAAAGGATTGGACTGAGCATGATCTTAAAGAGATTTATGAAGGGATGTCGCAGATAGGTGAACAATATTCAATGGACTTGATTGGCGGTGACACAGTTTCCTCCAAACAAGGCCTAATCATAACTGTTACTGTTTGTGGAAAAGTCGAGGAAGGAACGAACCTTTTCCGAAGCAATGCTAAGCCAGGGGATTTGGTTTTTGTTGTAGGAGAACTAGGGGCTTCGGCTGCAGGGCTAGAGCTTTTATTAAAGAATGGACTAAGTTACACTTACTCTACTCATGAAAAAATGCTCCTGAAGCAGCATCAATTGCCTGAACCTCAAGTAGAGGCAGGGAGAATTTTAGCGGAAAGTCGTGAAAATATCGCATTAAATGATATCAGCGACGGTCTAGCAAGTGAAACCAATGAAATTGCTGAAGCAAGTATGGTTGATTTGCACCTAGATTTTGAAAAAATCCCTAGGAGTAAGTATATAAAAAATTACCCATTACTTGATCAAAAGAGATGGAGTCTATTTGGGGGCGAAGATTATTTTCTAGTGGGCACAATGTCTAAGTCTACCTTTGATAAAATTAATCAAACGTTTGATCAAAAAGGGATAAAGCTTAGCGTCATTGGAGATGTGACAGTTGGTTCTGGAGAAGTATATCTAACTCATAACAATAAAAAAGAAAAGCTACCGAAAAGGGGCTTTAATCATTTTGATAAAGGTGAAGAAAATGGAAAACTTTAAAGTACATACAACGTCTCCTGAAGAGACCATGGGTATAGCAGAAAGACTTGGGTTACTTCTTAATGCTGGCGCAGTTATTACATTAGAAGGAGATCTTGGAGCAGGAAAGACTCACTTCACAAAAGGATTAGCAAAAGGATTAAATGTTAAAAGAACTGTAAATAGCCCGACCTTTACCATAATTAAAGAATATAAAGGAAGACTGCCGCTTTACCATATGGATGTTTATAGAGTCTGTGAGGCTGATGAGGATTTGGGCTTTGACGAATATTTTTACGGGTATGGGGTAACAGTCGTAGAGTGGGCTAGTTTAATTAAAGAGCAATTGCCACAAGAACTTCTTTCCATAGAAATTTCCCATGCAGGAGAAGATAACAGGGAAATTGTATTTAGACCAAAAGGTGAACGGTACATTTTATTATGTAAGGAGTTACTAAACCTATGAAAACTCTAGCAATCGATACATCTACTTTTGTTATGGGAATTGCATTAGTAGATGAAAATCAGGTTTTAGGTGAGGTTATTACAAATCTGAAAAAAACCATTCCCTTCGGTTGATGCCGGCAATCGATGAATTATTGAAGGATGCGGGAGTTCACCCAAAAGAATTACAACGAATTGTTGTAGCTCATGGTCCAGGTTCCTATACAGGGGTTAGAATCGGCGTGACTACTGCAAAAACGTTAGCATGGACGTTAGGTATCCCGCTTGTTGGGCTCTCAAGTTTAGAAGTTTTAGCGCAAAATGGTCGATTTTTTCATGGAGTCGTTTCGCCAATCTTTGATGCTAGAAGAGGGCAAGTCTATACTGGACTTTATGGGACTAAAAATGGTGTCTTTACAACACTAGTGGAAGATCAAATTTGTCTTTTAAAGGATTGGGCAGACTATTTACATAGTAACTATGAGAATGTCCTCTTTTTAGGTAACGACATTTCACTGCATAAAGAAATGATTGAAGAGCGTCTAGGTAAAAAAGTGATGTTTGGTGCGATTAGTGATCATAATCCTAGACCAAGTGAACTAGCGAGGTTAGGTATGAATATGGATCCTATCCAAAATATTCATGAGTTCACGCCTAATTACATTCGTTTAGCAGAGGCCGAGACGAATTGGTTAGCTAATCAAAAAAATAAGGCTTAGATAAGGTAGTTGCTTGTATGGAAGGAAATTATAGTATTCGATATATGGTAGAAGCAGATATAGATGATGTATTAATTGTTGAAAATAATTCTTTTGCGACACCTTGGAGCCGAACAGCCTTTGTAAATGAAATAAGAAATAATAAGTTTGCTCATTACCTAGTTGTTGAAGATAACGGAAAAATTATTGGGTATTGTGGAGTATGGGTAATTGTTGATGAAGCTCACATTACCAATATTGCGATTCATCCGCTATATCGAGGTCAAAAGCTAGGAGAACAGCTGTTGGTTCATGGTATTGAGCTTGCTCGAACTTTAGGGGCGACAAAAATGACGTTAGAAGTTCGCGTCTCTAATCATATTGCCCAAAGACTTTATAGTAAATTAGGATTTCAACCAGGTGGGATAAGGAAGAATTATTATACAGATAACCAAGAGAATGCTCTTGTCATGTGGGTGGGTTTGTAATGGAAAATAAACTTATTTTAGCAATAGAAACTAGTTGCGATGAAACAGCAGCAGCTGTTATTAAAAATGGTAGAGAGATTTTATCAAATGTTGTTGCCTCGCAAATCGAGAGTCATATGCGCTTTGGTGGAGTTGTCCCAGAAATTGCATCAAGACATCATGTGGAACAAATCACGATTATTATCGATCAAGCAATGCAAGAAGCAAATATAAGCTTTGGTGATCTATCAGCTGTAGCAGTGACAGCAGGTCCAGGACTTGTTGGTGCGCTGTTAATAGGTGTAAATGCTGCCAAAGCGATAGCACTTGCTCATGATTTACCGCTAATCGGTGTGCACCACATAGCAGGACATATTTATGCAAACCAATTAATCACTGAACTTAAGTTTCCATTAATGACTCTTGTCGTCTCTGGTGGACATACTGAGCTTGTTTATATGGAAGAGCAAGGTAGCTTTGAAGTCATTGGAGAAACAAGAGACGATGCAGTAGGGGAAGCATACGATAAAGTGGCGAGGACGCTAAAGCTTCCTTACCCTGGTGGACCACATATTGATCGTCTAGCTGCTAGTGGAAATCCGACGATTGATCTTCCAAGAGCATGGTTAGAAGCGGATTCTTATGACTTTTCATTTAGTGGATTAAAGTCAGCGGTGATCAATACTTTACATAACGCGAACCAAAAAGGACTTGAAATATCCAATGAAGACTTAGCGGCAAGCTTCCAAGAAAGTGTCATTGAGGTTCTTGTGGAAAAGTCGAAGCGCGCTGCTCAAGAATATAATGTAAAGCAATTTCTTCTAGCAGGTGGAGTCGCAGCCAATAAAGGCTTAAGAAATAAACTTACCGAACAATTTGAACGACTGGGGATTGAACTAGTAATTCCCCCACTTAACTTATGCACAGACAATGCCGCTATGATTGGTGCCGCTGCTTTTGTAAAACTAGAAAAACAACAATTTGCTACCTTTGACCTAAACGGTAACCCAGGGTTAGACTTAGAAAAAGAATAATTGGAAAGACTGTCCTAATGAAGAGGGGCGGTCTTTTTTAGTGTAAAGTTTAAAGTTGTGACGTAGAATCTGCGAAGCTTACTTTAAAAAAATCTACACTCTACACATTAAACTAAAAAGGGGAACGTATATACTTATTAACAACTCAATTGTGGATAGTGTGGATAACTCATAAAAAACGTGTCGAAATAAGGAAATGGTGTGTTAATAAAAGTTTTGGGGATAAAATTGTGGATATTGTTAATAACTTTCTCAAAACCTTTTAAAATAAGGTTTTATTTGTGGGTAAATATGTTGATAATGTGGATATGTCAGAAAATTTGTGACTTTTTATGGGGTAGAGGGAGTTTATGAACATAATAAAGAAAATAATTATAAGTACTTTTATACTTTTGTTAATAGTTTGTGGAAAAACAGTATTGGCAGATGCTGTCGAAAAAAAAAGTTTTACCATGATTCTAATACCTGATTTTTCGTTTCAGGAAGTAAAATGGTTGAAAGAAAATGGACACTTTTTAGAGTTGTGGAAATCTGGAGGATTATCTGCGGTAAATATACGCCCAGATGGGCCTTATTCATATTTAAATAACATGGTTACGATGGCTTCAGGTGCCCGCGGATTAGGGGTTGAAGGCTGGAATGCTTTTATTAAGGGAGAAACAGAGAATGGTGTGTTGGTTGAAGAACTTTATCAACAATGGACGGGGACGGTTGTTGATGAAGGAATTATTTTTCATCCATTGCTTCATAAGCTTGTGGATAAAAATAAAGATACTTCTTATCGCTCTGAAATAGGAATTCTCGGCCAAACTTTAAAAGAGCATGGGATTAGTAGCTATGTCATTGGTAACAGTGACGCAGGAACTGAAAAGGTACGCTATGGATCTTTGTTAACAATGGACAAAGAAGGGGTAGCAAAGGGTTCGCTCCAAGAGGCTACGAAAAAGAGTGTAGAGTCACCATGGGGATCTGTGATGGATGTTGGATATATTTTTGAGACTTTGAATACCATTCAAACTTCTCTAGATCCTGCTTTTACAGTCGTTGAGTGGGGAGATATACACAGGTTATATAAGCAAAAAGGCAATATGACACAAACACACTTTACCAAACAGTACGAATTAACCTTAGTAAGGTTAGAGCAATTTTTAAATGAATTACTTACTAACGGTTATGCACAAAACGTGATGTTGTTATCCCCAATGGTGAATACAGATGCTTATCAAAATAAGGAAAGGCTTGCCCCTTTATTTTATTGGCAAACATCTGCATTTAATGACAGATATTATTTGTACTCAGGTACAACGAGGCAAAAATATGTTGTAAGTAACTTAGACATTGTACCAACAGTTTTAGATTTTTTGAGATTGATGCTTCTTCTGCCTTTTTTGGGAGTCCTTTACGACCAAAAATGGATAACAACATCACGCTTGAAGTTGGACTAAAAAAGATTGATTTAATGTTTTTGATTTTTAAAACACGAAATGTCATCTTATCAAGCTATATCACATTATTAGTCCTCTTATTAGTAATCACAAGTGTTATTATTTTGTATAAAGATAAGAATACTACTTGGAAGGGTATTGCCAAAATCCTACTCATCAGTGGAATTAGTTCTCCGTTATGGCTATTACTAACCCCATATAGCTTGAATTATCTACAACCAAATATTTATTTACTGCTATTAATTGTTTGTAGCTTTTTAACAGGGTATCTGGTTCTCAGGTTTATTCCAAATCCGATTCTTTTTATAAGTGCTGCTCTATTTCTAGCCATTACTAGTGATCTGTTATTAGGAAACTTCTTTATGCAACGATCCTACTTAGGTTATGATCCTATAATCGGAGCTAGGTATTATGGGATTGGCAATGAGTACGCTGGAGTTTATTTAATTTCGGGGCTTCTTTTACTCGAGAGGACGCTGATAAGAAAATGGTTTTTGTTAGTGGTTATTAGTGTTGGACAGGTATTTTTGTTAGGTTCAACGTTTTTTGGGGCGAATGCTGGGGCTACTCTTTCTGCAGGAATTATGTTCGGCTATTTTGCTTATCGAAGTTTTTTTCCAAGGATAGAATGGCGAAAGCTTTTAGTCATTTTCGCAGTCTTAGTTTTTCTGAATTTAGTGCTATTGTTTGTAACACAACTAAATGGACAACAATCACATATTGGCTATGCTTTTTCGAGAATGTTCCAAGGAGACTTTGGGTTTATTATCGATACGATCCAGAGAAAGATAGCGATGAATTGGAAGATCTTCCGATATAGTAATTGGACTCAGCTTTTTGTTACAACGTATTTATTAATTGCCTTCTATTTGTGGCGCAAAAAGGAGATTGTTCGCAGTAGAGTTCGGAGGCTTTTAATTCAGACAGGGGTGGTTGCTTCCATCGCCCTGCTATTATTAAATGATTCAGGAGTCGTTGCCGCAGCAACTTCTATGTTTATAATTGTTTGTACAAGCTATTACTGGGCGTTAGATGAAGTGTAAAGTTATAAGTTTTGAGTTATGAGGGATGAGTAGAGATATAGTTTTGAGTTAAGAGGGATGAGTTTTGAGTTAATGATAGTAAAGCTCCGAAGCATTACTTGAAAACAACTCAAAACTCAAAATTCAAAACTCAAAACTTAAACTTAAACTCAAAACTCTAAACTATTCTTCAAGCTCACTCCATTCTTCCATTAAGCCATCAAGTTCTTGTTTGTGAGCTTCAATTTCACTGTTTAATTGAGACACTCGAGTGTGGTCTTGGTAGACATCAGGATCACAAAGGGCAGCTTCCTTCCCAGCAAGCTCTAACTCGAGCTTTTCAATAGCTTGTTCAATTTCTTCGAGACGTCTTTGGCGTTGACGTTCTTTTCGCTTGGCTTCTTTATCTTGTAAAAAACTTTGTTTATTAGGTTGTTCCTCTTGTACTTGAACCTTCTCTAATTCTTTTTCTTTTAATTGTTTCCGTTCTAAGTTTTCTTGTTTTTTTGTCAGATAGTAGTCATAATCACCAATATAATCGATCAGACCTTCTTTCGTCATTTCCACGACCCGAGTTGCCATCCGGTTCACGAAGTAGCGGTCATGGGAAACGAAAAGTAGTGTTCCTGGATAGTCCAATAAAGCACTTTCGAGAATTTCTTTACTATCGAGGTCAAGATGGTTTGTTGGCTCATCTAGGATTAGAAAGTTAGCTTTTTGCATCATTAACTTCGCCAATGCAACACGAGCCTTTTCGCCCCCGCTTAAGTCAGAGACATTTTTTAAGACATCATCACCACTAAAAAGGAAGTTACCTAGAATGGTACGAATTTCTTTTTCAGGTGTTAATGGATATTCGTCCCATAGCTCGTGTAAAACTTGTTTATTAGAATTAAGATTGGCTTGTTCCTGATCATAATAGCCTATCAAGACGTTACTACCGTATTTGATCTTTCCGGCAACGGGTTCAAGTTGCTTTGTAATAATCTTTAATAGAGTTGATTTACCAATTCCATTTGGCCCTAGGAGGGCAATACTCTCAGCGCGGTTAATCGCTAGAGTAAGATCTTCAAATAATGGTTTGGAATTTGGATATCCAACAGCAAGCTGCTCGGTTCTTAAGACATCATTTCCAGTTTGCTTCATTATTTCAAATGAAAAGCGTGCAGATTTCTCATCGCCTTGTGGGCGGTCTAAGAGTTCCATTCTTTCGAGTTGCTTCCGCCGACTCTGGGCTCGCTTGGTTGTCGAGGCTCTTGCAATGTTGCGTTCGACAAACGTTTGAAGTTTTTCTATTTCACCCTGCTGTTTTTCATATTGCTTCATTTCAATTTCGTAGCGCTTCGCTTTTTCGTCTAGATAAAAGCTATAGTTCCCAGAAAACTTTGTCGTTTTCGTTCTTGAGATTTCATATACCACATTAGCCACTTTATCTAAGAAATAGCGGTCATGGGAGACAATTAAAATTGCACCTTCATAATGAAGGAGATATTGTTCTAACCAAGAAAGTGTTTCAATGTCTAGGTGGTTTGTCGGTTCATCTAAAATGAGAATATCAGGACGAGTCAATAGAAGTTTTCCTAAAGCAAGTCGGGTTTTTTGCCCGCCACTTAGCGTTGATACTTTTGTAGAATAGTCTTTATCAGAAAAGTGAAGGCCAGATAAGATGCTACGGATATCTGCTTCGTATTTATAACCACCTTTTTCTTTGAAGGTTTCTGAAAGAAGATCGTAATCTGATAATAACTTTTCATATACTTTTTCATTATTAATACAATTGGGATCTGCCATTTTTGTTTCTAAGCTTCGAAGCTCTTTTTCCATCTTAATTAGTGGTTCAAAAACAGCAAGCATCTCATCCCAAATTGATTTCGTAGATTCCAAGCCTGTATCTTGGGCTAAGTAGCCCAAAGTAACGTCCTTAGGTATAATAATATCCCCTGAATTATAGGAGAGTTTTCCGGCAATAATTTTTAATAGCGTCGATTTTCCGGCACCATTTCGGCCAACAATCGCCACTCTATCTTTTGATTGGACTTCTAATTTTATATTCGATAATATTGGTTCAGCACCAAACGATTTTGTCAATTGAACGCATTGTAAAAGTATCATTTATCATCATCCCTAACATTAAGTAGCAATCTAACGCACAAACAATTATAATCATACCGTTAGTGTACCGTAATCAAATATGGACAAGCAAATAATACTTTTATCCCCCAAAAAACAAACGTCGGTTGAATGGATAATAATATTAGGTAAGTGCTATTTCCTCAAGATAGTAACATTAAGACAGCTAGTAATGAAGAGATATTAAGTTATCGGGGAAGCCTTTCTAACATTTGAAGGCTTTAGACACCAAATATGGATTATAAATTGAATTACTCTTGAAAAGAGCCCTTAAAAAAAGAGAATTATTTCATTTTCGTTACAATTTATGAAACGATTACAAATTTGACAAAATGGTGTACAATATATTTGTAATGAATTGAAAGGGGACATTTGAAATGTCATCGTTTACTCATTTTAATGAACAAGGACGCGCAAAAATGGTCGATATCTCTGAAAAGAATGAGACGGTTCGAACAGCTTTAGCAAAGTCTAGTGTTGAAGTAAGTGCAGAAATTTATACAAAAATTAAAGAAGGATCCATGGGCAAAGGGGATGTTCTTGGCGTAGCTCAGGTTGCAGGAGTCATGGCTGCGAAAAGAACGGCTGATTGGATCCCAATGTGTCATCCACTAGCATTAACAGGCGTGGATGTTACCTTTGATTGGTCTACAAAAGACGACAATCACAAGCTTAATATTTACGTAAAAGTAAAAACAAAGGGAAGTACAGGAGTTGAAATGGAAGCTTTAACGGCAGCTTCTGCTGTTGCTTTAACGGTTTATGATATGTGCAAAGCTGTTGATAAAGGAATGGTTATTGGACCTACATACTTAGTTGAAAAAACAGGTGGAAAAAGCGGAGATTTTAAAAGAGAGAAAAGTGTAGACTAAAACAATTAACATTTGTACCGACTAAAGGGGAAAAACCGGGAGTTATTAGCAAGGATTTGTGAATTGGTAAACAATGAAACATAGAAAATGAGGATTTGCATTAGTGGGGATGAGCACCTAAACCATTGATTTTGTTTTGCCCTTTATCTAGTTGAAGGTACAGGTTGGAGGCAGAAAAATGAATATCGATCAAACGAAAATTCCTCAAGCAACGGCAAAACGGTTGCCTTTGTATTATCGATTTTTAGAAAATTTACAAGCGTCTGGGAAGCAAAGAGTTTCGTCTTCGGAATTAAGTGAAGCCGTAAAAGTAGATTCAGCAACGATTCGTCGAGATTTCTCCTACTTTGGTGCACTTGGGAAAAAGGGGTATGGATACAATGTAAATTATCTATTAACCTTTTTTAGAAAAACATTAGACCAGGATGAGGTTACGAATGTCGCACTAATCGGTGTCGGAAACTTAGGGACAGCATTTTTGCATTACAATTTCTCAAAGAATAATAGTACAAGAATTGAACTAGCTTTTGATGTCGATGAAAATAAAGTCGGGACTGAGCTTGGAAGCGTTCCTATTTATCATTTAGATGATTTAGAAAAAGTTTTAGACTCTTCTATTTCAGTCGCGATATTAACTGTACCGTCATCCGTTGCTCAAAAGGTAGCAGATCGTTTGGTTGCTTGTGGTATAAAAGGAATTTTGAATTTCACACCAGCCAGACTATCAGTACCAAAGAACATCCGAGTTCATCATATTGATCTATCGGTTGAACTTCAGTCATTAATTTATTTTCTTAAGCATTATCCAATGTAAGAGTCGTACCTGCACGAAATACAATGAAAGGGTTATCACATGTCTAAACAGTGGTAACCCTTTTTTATTATAGAATCAATTTGGCTACGGAGATAACAAAGACGTTCAATCCAATTACTCTTACCTTCAGTATTGTAAATCTGATAGTTAGGGTTTTTTCTTCTTTATAAATGACTGGTAAAAAAATCCTTGATTATTAAACCCTTCTATACTAAAATTTCATTTTTCATGGTATGATTAAAAATATATTTCGAAAAACGAAAGGATTCTACAGATGAGAAAATTGTTTCCTGAAAAATGGCTTGTAGTGATAGCAGTATTATTAGGAACTTTTACAATTATTTTAAACAACAGCATGTTAAATCCGGCAGTTCCCCATTTGATGAAGGTATTTGAAGCTGATGCGGTAGCTACCGGATGGGTAATTACAATCTTCATGGTAACGATGGGAATAACCATGCCATTAACCGGCTACTTAGGAGATAAATTCGGAAAGAAAAAGCTTTATTTGAGCGGTTTAGTAATCTTTATCATCGGCTCTATTTTAGGCTCGTTTTCTTGGGACCTTAGTTCCCTTATATTTTTCCGGGGCATTCAAGGAATCGCTGGTGGAATTATGATGCCATTATCAATGGCACTTATCTTTGAAGTATTTCCAAGACATGAGCGGGGACTTGCCACAGGTATCTGGGGCGTTGCAGCGATGATGGCGCCTACGATTGGGCCTACGATTGGTGGATTTATTATTGAATCTGGCAGTTGGCAGTGGCTCTTTTTAGTTAACGTACCAACAGGGGCTTTAGGAATTTTGATTGGTGCAATGTACTTAAAAAATACAAACAGAGTCCAAGGAATTACCTTCGATAAATGGGGATTTGCTTCAGTAACAGTGGGAGTAGGAGCAATCCTATATGCATTAGGGAGAGTTTCAGCAATAGAGCATCTAATACAACCTCTAAATCTTACATTAATAATTATTGGAATAGTCTCGCTATATCTCTTCGTAAAAATTGAAAACCATCAAGAGCAGCCATTATTAGATTTATCAATTTTTAAAAACAAGGCTTACACATATAGTGTCTGGATTTCAATTTCAACCTCATTAGCGTTATTCGGAGGAATCTTTCTAATACCTTTATTAATTCAACATGTGTACGGGTTAGGGCCGGTAGTCACAGGCCTAGTATTTTTACCAGCGGCGCTTTTCACCGGCATATTTATGACCATTGGAGGCCGACTTCTCGATCGAAAAGGACCATTACTTGTTGTTACTAGTGGTCTAGTCATGATCGCTGTCCCTACAATTGCTTTAGGATTTACAACAATGGAAACCTCTTTAGCTATGATTTTCTTACTCATGGCACTGCGAGGAATTGGTCAAGGCTTCTCAACCATGCCTGCGACAACTGCCGGAATGAATGCCATTCCAGAAAAATTTATTTCTAGAGGATCAGCAATGAACAACGTCTTAAGGCAAATTAGTTCAGCTCTAGGGATCGTCTTTATCTCAATCTATTATGAGGTTCGTAAAGTGCAAGTATTTCCTAATGTCGGGACAATGGAAGAAGCAAGTTTACAAGCGATTAATGAAGGGTTTTTGCTTTTAGGGGTAATCGCCATTCTAACGATACCACTAGGTTTGCTAATAGGCAGAGCTTCTGAAAAACAAGAACGTAAAACAACATTATCGGCGTAGGAAAAATATTAATTTCAAAACGATTTAGTATAGAAAGTTTTGAAAACTATGGTATGATAAACAAAATAATATGTTTTACAGCTACGGGAGCCTAGAGGACTAGGCTGAGAGGATGACTATTCCGTCACAGACCGTGAACCTGATCTGGATCATGCCAGCGGAGGGAAGACTGTGATTGTAAGTTTGATCTTTACATGTCTTTAAGGCCGCATCTAGATGATGTGGCTTTTTTCATGTTTAAAAACAACCCTTAGGAGGAGAAAAAATGGCAAAAGATTTATTGAATATTGGTGGAGTAGAGCTAAATAGTAGATTATTAATCGGAACAGGTAAATTTAATAACGATGCGCTCATTCCAGAGGTAATTAGTTCCTCAAAATCACAAGTAATAACTGTGGCGATGCGCCGTGTTGATTTTCAAACAAGCCAAGAAAACATCATGAAGTATATACCAAAAGAGATGATTCTTTTACCTAACACTTCAGGAGCTAGAACAGCAGAAGAAGCGGTTCGCATTGCAAGACTTGCTCGCGCTGCGGGCATGGGTAACTGGATAAAAATTGAGGTAATCTCAGATCAAAAATACTTATTGCCAGATAACTATGAAACAATTAAAGCAACGGAAATCTTAGCAAGTGAAGGATTTATTGTTTTACCTTACATGAGTCCTGACCTAATGGTAGCAAAGAAGTTAGAAGAAGTAGGAGCTGCGGCAGTTATGCCACTAGGAGCACCAATTGGCACAAACCGTGGTCTAAAAACAAAAGAGTTAATACAAATCTTAATTGAAGAATGCGAAAAGCCAGTAATCGTTGATGCCGGGATCGGTAAACCATCTCAAGCCTGTGAAGCAATGGAGATGGGGGCAGACGCAGTATTAGTCAATACAGCGATCGCAACGGCTGGTGACCCAGTAGCGATGGGAGAAGCCTTCAAAGCAGCAGTTCAAGCAGGCCGAACAGCTTATCTATCAGGAGTTGGAAGTGTAGCTAGACAAGCAAGAGCGTCATCACCACTGACAGGATTTTTATCAATATAATTTGCAGGTTTGAGTTAAGAGTTAAGAGTTGTGAACCGGAATGCTTCGAAGCAAAGCCTAAAATAACTCATAACTCAACCCTCATAACTCAAAACTAGGGAGGGGTTTTACCGTGAGTTTTTATTATGAATATGAAAAGTTAAAGGAATTGCCTTTTGAGAGTTATTTTCAAGGCTTTACTGAAATAGATGTTAAGAGAGTTTTGGCAAAGCAACGAATGACCCCTGAAGATTTACTTGTGCTGTTATCACCCGCGGCTGAAGGGTTATTAGAGGATATTGCTCAAAAAGCTCATGAATTAACAGTTCAGCATTTTGGAAAAACCATTTTACTTTTTAACCCAATTTATATTGCTGACCATTGTGTGAACCTTTGTACTTACTGTAGCTTTAGTGTGACGAACCAATTTCAACGTAGCAAGCTCTCAATGAAACAAATTGAAGTTGAAGCGAAAGCATTAGCAGACCTAGGTTTGAAGCACATCTTAGTGTTAACAGGTGAGTCCAAAACATCTACGCCTGTTTCATATATTGTTGAGGCTGTGAAAGTACTGAAAAAGTATTTTCCATCGGTAGCTATTGAAATTAACCCTTTAGATACTGATGAATATAAACAGTTAGCTGAAGCGGGGGTAGACGGCCTTACCGTTTATCAAGAAGTATATAATGAAGAAATCTATAAATCTGTTCACGTAAAAGGTCCAAAACGTGATTATCGTTATCGAATGGATACCCCTGAGCGTGGGTGTGAAGCAGGCATTCGCCAAATTAATGTTGGAGCTCTTTTAGGTCTTGATGATTGGAGAAAAGAAGCCTTTTTTGCAGCTATGCACGCAAGATACTTGCAAAGAAAATATTTAGATGCAGAAATCAGTTTATCCTTACCAAGAATTCGTCCACATCTTGGTGACTATCAACCAAGATCTATTGTCGAGGATCGTCACCTTGTTCAGGCGATTACAGCATTTAGATTATTTTTACCGCGAGCAGGAATTACATTATCGACAAGGGAACCTCAAGAATTGAGAGACAATCTTATATACTTAGGTGTCACGAAGATGTCAGCAGGTGCTAGTACTGAGGTTGGTGGCTATTCACAATGTGATACTGGTACAGCACAATTTGAAATCTCAGATGAACGATCATTAGCAGAAGTTCAACAAATGATACGAGATAAAGGCTACCAGCCAGTGTTGAAGGATTGGGAGCTATTAGTGTAAAAGGTGTGGAGGAGAGTTCACAGCTTAAACCTAAATAAAAAAGGGAAAAGATAAGCAACGAACGGAGTATGGAATATTACTCCGTTTTTTTGTTGTTTTAAAGAGATATAAGTCCGATATTTCTAGTGGAATGAAAAGAAAAATGCGTTGAGGCACTTCAAGTAAAATTAAATATTGAGACCCTTTAATTGTAAAAAAAAGCGAACGCGAGGTTCGCTTTCCCTATTTATCTTGTGCTTTTGGTTTAAACGTAAAGTACCGGATTGCTATCACAAAGTCGTATGTAGCGATAGCCATTAAGGCAATGGTGAAGAGGTCCCATTCGCCAGTTCGACCTCTTTGCTGAATGGCAAAGAAGACAAAGCTAGCTCCCATTAAAAGATAGGCGGTACCCCAAAATAATGGTGATCTCATTTATAGTAGTCCTCCAATAAAGCCTTGCATTTCCTCTAGTTTTCTTTGAAGTTCCATTAGACGATCTCCAAAAATAACCTGTACGATCATGACAAAGCTATTTAATGCCACGTGGGCCATAATCGGAACGATAATTCGTTTTGTTTTTACATAAAGGAAAGCAAAGACAATTCCCATAAATGTATAAACTAACAGGTGTTCAAAATCCATATGAACAGCAGCAAAGATGACTGAACTAATTACCGCAGCGATCCAAAAGTTAAATCGTTTATATAAGCTACCAAAAATAATCATTCGAAAAATGATTTCCTCTAAGATAGGACCAATAACTGCGACTACTAACATGAGTGCAGGCGTGGCTTTCGCCAATTCAACAATCATTTCGGTATTCTCAGAACCCGGCTCAATTCCAAATACAGAAATCTCAATAAGTACTGCAACATATTGGGCCATAAAAGCCATGAAAATTCCGGCAATTGACCAAACAATTGCATCACTTTTTGAGCTGCGTTCCTGATTCAAATGACGTTCTGCCATGTCTTGTCTTAATAGAAATAAAATTAAGATAAAACCAACCGAAAAACTGAAGATCGTCCAAACTCCTGGAATTTGGTTTTTATCCATTCCCATTAACATTAAAACAGGTACACCGATAATTGCAGATAATTGCATCAAAATGTAAGTTAGTAGGACTAACCAATATCGTCTCGTCAATACAAAAACTCCTTTTTAAAATGTAAAATTCAGAATGTAGAATATAATGGCTTGTGTAACTTCAAATTCCACATTTTCCATCCTACATTGTACCATAGAATCCACATTTCTTTGTTTTAGAACCTCTGAAGAAATATAAAAAAATGCTCTGTATAAATATACTCCAAAAAGTCAAAAGTAATGAAGGATAATTTTTCTAATACTATCTTTCATGATCGTTTAAGAAAAGCTAACTTTTACCATAAAGAGAATGTACATATTTCTGTAAATTTCAACAAGACATGTTACTTTTAGTCGATTTTCTTTAGGGTGAAAAAGCCAAGTTTTTCTAAAAAAATTATTAAAAATACTTGCAAAATAGAATTGAAATGATTATTATAGGAATTGTGTTAGCACTCATACTGTTTGAGTGCTAACAACTAAAAATCATTTCGATGAGGGAGGTTGTTTTCCTTGTTAAAGCCATTAGGTGATCGTATTGTGATTGAACAAGTTGAAACTGAAGAAAAAACTGCTAGCGGGATTGTACTTCCTGATACAGCGAAAGAAAAGCCACAAGAGGGCCGTGTTGTTGCTGTAGGTTCTGGACGTGTCCTAGAGAGCGGCGAGCGAGTTGCGTTAGAAGTAAAAGAAGGAGATAAAGTAATCTTCTCTAAATACGCAGGCACTGAAGTTAAACTTGATGGTAAAGAATACTTAATCCTTCGTGAAAACGACGTATTAGCGATCGTAGACTAATCATACTTCTATTAGAAAACAAATAAGCTATGAAAGTAGCTTGCAGAAGATTAGTTTTTAAACATAGGTAGGGTTGTTCCTACTACATAGAAAACTAGGAGGTAGAGTAGAATATGGCAAAAGAAATTAGATTTAGCGAAGACGCACGTCGCGCAATGCTTCGTGGTGTCGATGCTTTGGCAGATGCCGTTAAAGTAACATTAGGACCAAAAGGAAGAAATGTTGTATTAGAAAAGAAATATGGTTCACCTCTTATTACAAATGATGGTGTAACAATTGCAAAAGAAATCGAACTTGAAGATGCATTTGAAAACATGGGTGCAAAATTAGTTGCTGAAGTTGCGAGCAAAACAAATGATATTGCTGGTGACGGTACAACTACTGCAACTGTTTTAGCACAAGCAATGATCCGTGAAGGATTAAAGAACGTAACAAGTGGCGCTAATCCAATGGTACTTCGTAAAGGTATCGAAAAAGCTACTGCTAAGGCTGTAGAACAACTTCAAGCAATCTCTAAACCAATCGAAAGCAAAGCTTCTATTGCACAAGTTGCTGCAATTTCTGCTGCTGACGAAGAAGTAGGACAATTAATTGCTGAAGCTATGGAGCGCGTTGGTAACGATGGTGTTATTACAATTGAAGAATCAAAAGGCTTCACAACTGAGTTAGAAGTTGTAGAAGGTATGCAATTTGACCGTGGATATGCTTCACCATACATGGTTACTGACTCAGATAAAATGGAAGCTGTTCTTGATAATCCATATATTCTTATTACTGATAAGAAAATTGCTAGCATTCAAGAAATCTTACCTGTGCTTGAGCAAGTTGTTCAACAAGGTAAGCCAATCTTATTAATTGCTGAAGATGTAGAAGGTGAAGCATTAGCAACTTTAGTTGTGAATAAGCTTCGCGGTACATTTACAGCTGTGGCTGTTAAAGCTCCAGGATTTGGTGACCGTCGTAAAGCTATGCTTGAAGACATCGCTACATTAACTGGTGGTGAAGTGATTACTGAAGATTTAGGTCTTGACCTTAAATCTGCTAACATCACTCAATTAGGTCGCGCTTCTAAGGTTGTTGTTACAAAAGAAAACACAACAATCGTAGAAGGTGCTGGCGACTCTCAAAAGATCGCAGCTCGCGTTAACCAAATTCGCGTACAATTAGAAGAAACTACTTCTGAATTTGATAAAGAAAAACTTCAAGAGCGTCTTGCTAAATTAGCTGGTGGAGTAGCAGTAGTTAAAGTTGGTGCTGCAACAGAAACTGAGCTAAAAGAGAAGAAGCTTCGTATTGAAGATGCACTTAACTCTACTCGTGCAGCTGTTGAAGAAGGAATCGTTTCTGGTGGTGGTACAGCCCTAGTGAACGTAATCAGCGCTGTTAGAGAAATTCAAGCTGAAGGCGACGAATTAACAGGTGTAAACCTTGTATTACGTGCTCTTGAAGAGCCAGTTCGTCAAATCGCTCACAATGCTGGCCTTGAAGGTTCAGTAATTGTTGAACGCTTAAAGCATGAAGAAGCAGGTATTGGTTTCAATGCAGCTACTGGTCAATGGGTAAACATGATCGAAGCTGGTATCGTTGACCCTACAAAAGTTACTCGTTCTGCACTTCAAAACGCAGCAAGCGTATCTGCAATGTTCTTAACAACAGAAGCAGTAATCGCTGACAAGCCTGAAGAAGGCGGCGGCGGTGGCATGCCAGACATGGCTGGCATGGGCGGAATGGGCGGCATGATGTAATCTGCCCCTCAAAGCCTTGATATATAAGGGTTTTTGATTGGTTTGCTAACAAAATGCTAACACAATAAAAAATTATGGAGGCTCCTCATAAGTTCACTGAACTTGTGAGAGGCTTCTTTTTTCATTTCTTGCGTCATATGAAGGTACACATTTTTTGTGATTTGGTCATCGGTATGGCCAACCTAGACGGTCCATGTTATGTTCGAGTGAGACACCCGGCTTCGGCAAGAAGCGAGGGGTGTGTATGCCTTAATGCGATTTTCAATAACCGTTTCATTCGGTTTTGGTTTTCCTGACTTTTGTTAAAAGTTGTGTTTTATTAAGCAACACATAGTAACTGGGGATGATTTTTAATTTAACTTAGAAGTGTTAATTCCATCAATAATCCCCCCGAAAGCTGAAATTTCGTTATAGTCACTATGGCATAAGGCTATAAATGATTAGTTAAATGCTATCTTATAACAAGAAGTCCTGAAACTATTGATATTAAGTAGTTTCAGGACTTCTTTTTTCTGTTTATTCACAACTACTAAATTGACTACTAAAAAATCAGTTTACAAGGTGGTTTTTCATTGGATATTCTAATTTCTTTCTTTCTTCACCGCATTGTTTTACAATTCTGTGGCTTATAGAGGTAGATATTATGAACTTTATAGAAAACTGTAGATTCTTGATATACAGAAAAGTTTTTAACTTAGTATAATACTCGAAGAAAGTTACAAAACAAGGGGAGATTTGAAATGAAAGTAACATTATTTACAACCTGTATTGTAGATTTTATGGCAATGAATGTCGGTAAAGCTACCGTTGAAATACTTGAAGGTCTGGGGCATGAGATCGATTATCCTATGAACCAAACATGTTGCGGGCAACCCACGTACAACACTGGATACGTAGAGAAAACAAAAAATACAATTAAGCATTTTATCGAAACGTTTGAACATGCTGAAGTGATTGTTTCACCTTCAGGTTCTTGTGTTTCATTTGTAAAAGAATATCCACATGTTTTAGCTGATGATAAAGAATGGAAAGAAAGAGCTGAAAAAGTTGCAGCAAAAACATATGAATTATCTCAATTTTTAGTTGAGGTTATTAGTGTAGAAGACTTTTCTGCAAAACTTCCAGGAAAGGCTGTTTACCACCACAACTGCCATACAGCAAGATTTTTAAAAGTGAAAGAACAGCCATTAAAACTTCTTTCGAAAGTAGAAGGTCTAGAATTAGTAGATTTCCATAACTCGGATAAGTGTTGCGGGTTTGGTGGTACCTTCTCTGTTAAGATGGGAGATATTTCAGCTGAAGTTGCTGATGAAAAAGCAAGGTATATCCAAGAAGCTACCCCTGATTATTTGATAGGTGCAGACTTTGCTTGTCTAATGAATATTGGTGGACGTTTAAGTAGACTTGGTTCAAATATCAAAGTAATGCATATTGCTGAAGTGCTAAATTCTAAATAGTAAGGGGAGCCAAAATGGGAATTAAGATTAATGACCAAAGTTTTAAGAAAAATCTTGAAAAGAATTTAAACGATGATTTCATGCGTGCTGCAATGGTGAAAGCTCAAGATTTAATTAATAAAAATAGAACGAACGTGCTATCGCAATTGGGAGATGGTAATTTCCGTGAGTGGCAAAAACTATCAGGAGAAGTTCGTGCCCACGTTCTTGAAAACTTAGATTTTTACTTAAATCAATTCGCTGAAAACGTTGTCAAAAATGGAGGTAACGTATTTTTTGCAAAGGATGCTAAGGAAGCCTCTCAGTATGTTACTAATCTAGCAATAGAAAGAGGCGTTAAAAAAGTTGTAAAAGCTAAATCGATGGTTACAGAGGAAATTGGAATTAACCACGAATTGATTGATGCTGGGATAGATGTAATGGAAACTGACTTAGCTGAATACATTTTGCAATTAGATGACTGGAATCCACCTTCCCATATGGTAGTGCCATCTTTACATTTAAACAAAACTCAAATTCGTGATGTTTTTGCCAAGAATGGATATACTGGCAAAGATATTCCAGAAGACTTAGCTGCATTTTCTCGGGCTCAACTGCGTAATGAGTTTGTAACAGCTGATATGGGGATTTATGGATGTAACTTTGCTATCGCTGAATCAGGAGCGATTTCATTAATCAGTAATGAAGGAAATATCGATCTTTGTACATCGGCACCTGAATTACAAGTGTCTGTCATGGGGATGGAACGTATTGTAGCTACCTATGAAGATGCAGATATCTGTATTAGCTTATTAGCTAGAAGTGCAGTAGGGGCAAAAAGTACAAGTTATACGACATTTGTAAACGGGGTTACTGAAGAAGGTGCTGCGGATGGTGCGAAAGAATTTCATGTAGTGATCATTGATAATGGACGTTCTAAAGTATTAAAGTCACAATTCAAAGAAGTATTACAATGTATGCGCTGTGCTGCATGCTTAAATATCTGTCCAGTATATCGGCAAGTTGGTGGACACTCTTATAATGCTATCTATTCTGGGCCACTTGGGGTTGTATTAACGCCACTTCTTGCAGGCTATGATGACTTCAAAGAACTTCCAAATATGTGTTCACTTTGTGGTGCGTGTACAGAAGTTTGTCCATCTAATATCAAGTTGCATTCATTAATTCATGAGCACAAGCGTGTGTTAGCTGAAGAAAAGAAGGTTTCTGCATTTTGGGGTGCGAGTATGTCTGGAGCAGGTATGGTTTTAAGCCGTCCTTGGATGTACAAGCTAGGAACAAGTGTTGCGCCACTAATGACAAAACCATTGATGGAAGATGGAAAAATTAAAAAAGGGGTTAGTGTTCTTAAAGGTTGGACAGACAAACGCGACCTGCCAGCAATGGAAAAAACACGTTTCAGAGATTGGTATGCATCTAGAAGTAAAGGAGGAAATAAATAATGAAAAAAGGACAAATTTTAAATAGAGAGTCATTTATTTCTAACCTTTCAAACATACTTGGTCGAGAAATGCCGAAAGAGGTTGTGCATCCTGAATTATCAAGCAAACCTCATCTTGAAATTTATAAAGGCTTTACTCAAGCGCAATTATCTGAAGAGTTCCATAAGAATGCTCAAGTTAACAAAGCTGGATCTGGTGGTAAGATTGATTCCGTAATTATCGAGAAAAAAGATCTTGCAAAAACTGTAGCTGAGAAACTGGTTGAACATGGAACTGGGCCAATTATCGCTTGGAACGATGAGCGTTTTACAGAATGGGGTCTAAATGATGTGTTGAAAGATGCGTATGTTTGGACTGATGAAAAAGGCCGTGAAAATGTAGATAAGGCATTGAATGCGTCTTATGGCGTGTGTATCAGTGATCTTTCACTTGCTGAAACAGCTTCTTATACTGTCATTGATAAGTTGGGAAAAGGAAGATCGTCAAACTTCCTGCCATTAAATTATGTTTGCATTGTACCGCAAAGTACAATTGTTCCTCGTTTAACACAAGGAATGCAAAAACTTCACGAAATGTCAAAAGAAGGAATAAATCCTGCAGCCATTAATTTTATTTGTGGTTCAAGTAGTTCCTCTGACATTGAGTTAAACAAGGTATGGGGCGTACATGGACCTATTCGTTTAACTTATCTCATTGTTTCTGATTTATAATTCAAATACTCTACAGTAATTGCTAACACGATCCAATGAAAACAGTAAAATCACATGAAAATGTTACAGACAGATCTTAACAAGCTATAATCTACCGCACTTATCTCGCATAACGTTAAAGATATTACACACTCTCACCTCGAGGAGCTAGATATGACTTGGTTGGTGAGGTGAGAGTGGTTTGCTACCAAAATGCTTACAAAGTAATTATTTAGAGGTTTCTCATTAGTTATAACAAACTTTTGAGAAGCCTTTTTGATTCTGTTCAAAAACTTTTTAAACAAAAAAGTATATAAAGGGTGACAATAGTCACTTACTGGAAGATTAGCTTCACTTATACTGAAATTAATCAACGAAGGGGAGGTTGAAAGAATGGCAATCGAAAAACTAGATAAAACGGAAGCTCATAAGGAAGAAAGATCTTTAGTAGGAACAGCCTTTGGAGTTGGATTTGTCGGGATAGTCATTTTAGTTAGTTATCTTACTCTATACGGATTTTACTTGGCTAGAGTGTAGAAAGGGGAATGGGGAAAATGCATAAATCAGAAAAAGTTTGGCTTACAATAAGTTTTGGTATGATCATGTTATTTATGATAGCAACTGGTTATCAAGCATTTGCGCTAGGTATGGCACCTCCAGGAGGAATGGAAACGCTTGATCCACAAAAAGTTGATCAAACAGCACCGTTTGATAATCCGGGAATTACGCAAATTGGCGAAAACGAATATGAAGTAGTTATGACTCTACAACTCTTTAGTTTTACTCCTATGAATATTGAAGTTCCAGCAGGTTCAACGGTTCATTTCATATTAACATCAAAAGACGTTGTCCATGGGTTTCAAATTGTAGATACAAATGTAAACGGGATGGTAATGCCAGGTCATATTCTAAATGTTACGCAAAAATTTGATAAGCCTGGTGAGTATTTAGTGTTATGTAATGAATATTGTGGTATCGGTCACCAATATATGGCGACAACGATTACGGTTAAATAAAGGGGGGGAATTAAGTTGGAAATGAGCGCACAAGCACTAAAAGATAAAACAAATGAAGTGTTAGGAGTAAATCCTGAGGACGCTAAATTAACGAAATCATATTTATTAGTATCATTTATTGCATTACTTCTCGGGGGACTTTTTGGATTATTACAAGGTATAAATCGTGCCGGACTCTTAGAGCTACCAAATTGGCTTAACTACTATCAAGTTCTAACTGCTCATGGTTTATTGTTAATAGTAGTATTTTCTGGGTTCTTTATGATTGGTTATTTTTATTCAGGTCTTTCACATACATTAGGCGGTCTTCTTCCTAAGGTTAGAAAGCTTGCCTGGGTTGGTTATGGATTAAGTATGTTCGGTACGGTATTAGTTGTGATTATGGTATTAATGAACGAAGCATCGGTTTTATTCACATTTTATCCACCGATGAAGGCGAACCCAATCTTTTATTTTGGATTAGTATTTGTTGTACTAGGAATTTGGGCGTGCTGCATCGGGGCATTTATTCAAGTAGCAAATTGGAGAAAGCAAAATAAAGGTCAACATCTTCCAATCCTTGCTTTCTTTGCAACTGGAGCCTTCGTTTTACTAATAGCTTGTACAGCTTTTGTTGCAGTTGAAGTTTTATTCCTAATCCTACCTTGGTCACTTGGTTGGGTTGATACAATCAATGTTATGTTAGCACGTACGCTGTTCTGGGCGTTTGGACATACAGCCGTTAATATCTGGTATTTGACTGCGGTATCTGCTTGGTATGTCATTGTACCGAGAGTTATTGGTGGAACACTTTGGAGCGATACGTTAACTCGTGTTGTTGTTGTTGCTCTTGTTATCATGAATATTACTGGTGGTTTCCATCATCAAATCGTTGACCCAGGTATTAATGATACAGTCAAATATATGCATGTATTTATGAGTTTAGCCATTGGTTTCCCTTCATTAATGACGGCATATGCACTATTTGTTGTAATGGAACGTACAGGTAGAAGAAAAGGTGGAAAAGGTGTTTTTGGATGGCTTAAAAAATTACCTTGGGGCGATGTTCGTTTCTTAGCACCGTTCATTGGGATGCTTGCCTTTGCTCCAGCTGGCGCAGGTGGTATTGCCCAAACAACATTCCAATTAAATGCAGTTGTTCATAACACGATGTGGGTGGTTGGACATTTCCACTTAACACTAGGTATGTCTGTTGCAATGACTTTCTTTGGTATTAGTTACTGGTTAATTCCTTATCTTTCAGGTCGTGTATTAACTCCAGCTATAAATAAATTAGGTGTGATCCAAACAATTATCTGGTCAGGTGCTATGATCCTTATGTCATTCGCAATGCACACAGCAGGATTATTTGGTTCACCACGAAGAACTTCGTATACAACTTACGGAGATCACGCAGCAGCACTTGGATGGGATCCATACATGTTGTTAATAGGTATTGGTGCAGTACTCTTATTAATTGGAGTTCTTATCCAGTTCTACGTAGTAATAAACCTTATGTTCTTTGCTCCAAAGGGTCTAACAGAATTCCCAATTGCACAAAAAGAACCAGGAGATGTGACTGGATATTGGACAGAAAGATGGGGAGTATGGGTTGTACTGATGATTATTGTTGTCGCAATGGCCTACGTAATCCCTATTGTTGACATGATTGTTAACGCACCTCCAGGAGGGTCACCGCCATTTAGAACTTGGTAGGCTAGATTAGTAAAGAGATAGTTCGTAAACTACGGCTATCTCTTTACTCATAGTTTGATACTATTAAAGTAAGGAAGTGACCTACATGAATAAAAATCAGCATAATACAATTGCTATCATTGTTGTTTTATTATTTGGATGTATCTTGTTTTATGTAGGAACAGATGGGTTTCGTGCATTTACGGCAGAAACTGCAAGATTTAATCAATTAATGAAAGATCAACCTCAATTTCCAGAAGTAACTTTAGAGGATAGTAATGGTCGAATTTACTCATTTACTGAATTTGAAAATAAATATGTATTTATTACATTTATGTATACAGCTTGTACCTCAATTTGCTGGCAATTAGAATTTAACATGGGGGACGTGTACGACCGCATTCCTGAGGAATATATTGGAGAAGACATTGTCTTTTAAGCATCAGTTTTGATCCAATGATAGACGATCCAGCGACGTTAGATAGATATAAAGACTTCTTTAATAGTGATGGAGAAACTTGGAGGATGGCAAGAATTAATGATCAAGGTGAATTAGATACTTTGCTGAAAGAATTTGGGGTGATTGTTATTCCAGATGGTTATGGAAATTATGTTCATAATTCAGCGTTTTATTTAGTTAATAGACAAGGGACTCTCACCAACATTATGGACTTTACAAAGGTAGAAGAAGCTGCAAACACAGTTATTACGATACTTGAAAACGATAAGGGGGAGTAGGTGATGGAACAATTTAAGTTAGGTTTAGCCTTATTTATTTTCTTAGCTATTCCTCCTGTTGCTAAATTTATGGAATCGGTCATGGTCATTCATATGCATATGCAAATGCCAATGCTTATTATAGCAGGTCTATTAATGGCACCTTTCTTCCAACAACGATTTCCTCATTTTTTTGAAAAATGGAATCAAAATGGACTACCAGGAATTTTATTGTTTATCATAATTATGGGCTATTGGTTGTTACCAAGAACGATGGATGAAGCATTAACGTTACAAGCAGTAGAAGTATTTAAGTTTATAAGTTTACCATTTTTAGCAGGGGTACCATTGCGTGATAGTTGGAAAAAGCTTAGTGATTTTCGAAAAAATACAGTCATCACTTTTTTTACGGTCGTATTTTTAGGGATGGGTTTACTTTATATACTTGCCCCCGACCAATTATGTAATAATTACTTGATTATTGAGCAGCTAACGCTTGGTTGGGCATTTGTGTTAACGGCAATTGGTATGGTCATTTACCTCTTGTATGTAGCTTTTGTAGATCCCACTCAGTACGAGTAATCTGATATACTTGAAAGGCAGTTAGTTTGCAGTACTTTTAGGAGGCAATAAGGATGAATAAACAAAACATAATCTCTCAACAGCAGGGAGTGGAAACTCCGGATTCATATTTTAATAAAAAAATGCAATGACTCTCATTAGTGATTTAAAATCATTACTGAAAGGGCCTGTTTTAATCGCAAATGTCCTACCGGTTTTTACGGGTTTTTGGTTAGCGTTGTATTTTTCGAATGCCTCCTTTAATGAATACTTGCTTATGTTCATCTTAACAATTGCCGGAAGTACGTTTGTAATGGCTGGTGCACTTGTATTAAATAATTGGTATGATGTCGATATTGATTCAATTATGGCAAGGACGAAACATCGCCCGACGGTAACTGGGAAAATCCCTTTGAAATTTGTATTGTATTTAGGTATTATCCTTACGCTCCTTGGGTTCGTTCTCTTACTTTTTACGACTGTTGAAGCAACAGTCTATGCATTTATCGGATGGTTTACGTATGTATTTTTATATACCATGTGGTCAAAAAGAAAGTATACGTTAAATACAGTGATAGGAAGTGTTTCAGGTGCAGTTACGCCATTAATTGGGTGGACAGCGATAACGTCTGGGTTTCATATTGTTCCTATCATATTATTTTCAATTTTGTTTATTTGGCAAATGCCGCACACATTTGCAATCGCCATGAGGAAATATGAGGAGTATAAAGCAGCAGGTGTTGCCATGCTCCCAGTGGTTCATGGTTTTAAAGTGACTAAAAGACAAATGGTTGTTTATGTTGCCTGTTTACTACCTTTACCATTGTATTTAATACAGTTTAGTTTAACCTTTGTGATTATTGCAACAGTGCTTAATCTTACGTGGCTAGCATTAAGTATTAGAGGATTATTTACGAAAAACGACCAAAAGTATGCTTATATTAGCTTTCTTTACTCAGTTAATTATATAACAATCATATTTCTTCTTATGGTAATTGTAACGTTTCCGATATTTAAATAGCTCTCAACTCGAGACAAAATTTTTAAAAAGTCTTTCGACAGTTTACGAACTGGGGGAGGCTTTTTTAGATAGATAAGAAAGATAAGAAAGTATATGCGTTTCTAGTACTTGGTGTCTAGCTTCAGGCGCCATCGGCTCGAGGTCAAATAACCTGCCAGATATAAAAGTGAAAAGCGCACTTTTAATCTGACAGAACATTTGCTTGTCGCCGATAGGCGGGCGCCTTGCGCTTTTCTTATATGTTTTACTCAAATTCATTATTTTTGCAACTACATATAGATGATATAACTCGGTTAAGATCATTATGAAATTTACTCAAAAGTATTCCTGCTGCAGTATATCGGCAACTGTTAGTACCTTCGATGAAATCAAACTCATAATGTGTTATAAAGGTAAATAAAGGTGAATCATTCCAATTTTATAGTAGAGGAGAAATTATGTTGGCTAGTATATTAATCATAGAAGATGAAAAGAAAATTGCTAGGATACTTCAACTTGAATTGGAACACGAGGGCTATGAAACGGATGCAGCTTTTACTGGTTTGGTTGGGTTAGAAAAGTACAAAGCGAAAACATGGGATTTAGTTTTGCTTGATGTTATGTTACCTGAGCTCAGTGGGTTAGAAGTTTTAAGAAGAATACGTGCCACAGATTTGCATATTCCGGTTATTTTATTGACAGCAAGAAATTCCATTCCTGACAAAGTAAGTGGTCTTGATTTAGGGGCAAATGATTATATTACCAAACCCTTTGAAATTGAAGAGCTTTTAGCAAGGGTAAGGGCTTGTATCCGTACATCCCACTCACGTTCGTTTCAAGATGATGTTCTGATCTGTCAAGACATAACAGTGAATGAAAAAACGAGAGAAGTTCGCCGTGGTGAAGAAAGTATTGAGCTTACACCTAAGGAGTTTGAATTATTGGTGTTTTTTATACAAAATAAAGGTCAAGCATTAAACCGCGAGCAAATTATCACCAATGTATGGGGCTTTGACTATTATGGGGATACGAATATCGTTGATGTCTATGTACGCCATTTGAGAAAAAAGTTAACTATTGTCGATTCCTTACAAACAATCCGTGGTGTAGGTTACCGCTTAAAGGAGTAGCAGAATGAATATTAAACGTAAAATTCTCTTGTTCTCGATTGTCTGGCTTGTCGTGATGTTATTACTTATTAATGGCTTTATTTTTCTATTGTTTCAAAAAAACATCTTCGATAACGAGACACAAAGAGTTACGGAACATACACGTACAGTAGTTGCAGCAACAAACCAAGCAATAGCAGTAAATGGTGACATACGGGCTTTGTTACGTGCCTATCTACCGACCAATGGTATGATCAGGATCATTACAGAAGAAACAACTTCGATCCTTACGATATCTAAAGAAGGTTATATGCTTGAACTACCAACAAAGTACCAAAACCAACAGTCAGTAGAGGTCCGAACCTTTCATGATGTTCCCTATGCGGTGGTTTCCTTTCCAATTATTTGGACAGACGGAAGTGTCGTGATGCTTGAAGTGACTGAGAGCCTAGAAGGGTCTAAGAATTTAATGCGGTCATTATTGATCGTTTTAACGATTGCCTCCCTAATGGTCTTGGTTCCAGCGTTATTTTTAGGAAATATGTTAAGTAGGCTTATCCTAACGCCAATTAAAGTATTAACAAATACGATGAAGCAAATCCAAGCTACTGGAGAATATAAAAAGATCGAACTTAACTCAGCCTCTAAAGATGAACTTTACACAATGGGGGAAACCTTTAATCGTATGATTGATATTTTGGAACAGAACTATCAAAAGCAACATCAGTTTGTTTCTGATGCTTCCCATGAATTAAAGACTCCGCTGACCGTTATTGAGAGCTATGCAAGTATGTTAAAACGTTGGGGAATGAAGAAACCAGAGCTTTTAGAGGAAGCGGTTGAAGCTATTTACTCTGAGGCTGTCCGTATGAAGGATATGACTGAGCAAATGTTGCAATTGGCAAACGAAGACTCCAAGTTCACGCTTGAAATAAAAGAGGTAGATTTGCTTACTTTATGTCAGCAGGCAAGTCAGCATATAGAGGTTTCGTTTAAAAGGGAGATTTTCATTTTAGAAGAAGGGAATTCGTATCAGATCTGGGCAGACGAAAATAAGTTGAAACAAGTGGTCTATATTTTATTGGATAATGCCAGAAAATACAGTCAGGATAGCATCACAATTAAACTTGCTGAACAAGAGAATACCTGCTCTTTCTCAATCATAGATAAAGGAATTGGGATTCCAAATGCAGATTCAGAAAAAATCTTCGACCGCTTTTATCGAGTTGACAAAGCGAGAACTCGTGAAACAGGTGGAGTCGGTTTAGGACTTTCGATTGCTAAAAAGATTATTGATGCACATGATGGTACTATTACACTAGCAAGTGTGGAAGGTACAGGGACAGGTGTTACAGTAACCCTTCCAAAATTTAGCGGAGGAAGGAATGTGAATGAGATTGAAAAATAAAAGATTCTTTATCGGACTTATTACATTCTTTATGCTGTTTTTGCTGTTGTTCATATTCTTCCTTTTTATTAATCAAGATACCACTCTTGCAACAGAGGAAGAGATTGTGGCAATTGTGCAGTCACAATATGAAGGTAGCACCGTACAATCCGTCATTCAAAAGAAATCCGAATTTACTATTGTTATCGATCATAGTTTAGGTGAATATGAACTTGTAATAAATGGTCAAACACGAGAGATCACCGCTCTTCGCTTACTAAATCTTCATGATATAGAGAGCCCAAAAGATGAGCAAGGTAAAGGACAAATCGCAATTTTGTTAACGGAACAAGAGGCTATAGACATTGCCCTTCAAGAGGTTAGTGGCAAATTGGATGAAATAGAATTAGAGTTAGAAGATGGGATTATGGTTTATGAAGTTGAAATTGAAGTAGACGATCAAACTGAGGTAACTATCATTATTAATGCCTATACTGGTAAAGTGCTTTCAGTGACCTGGGATTAAGCTTTATTAAAATTTTTTAATGTTATACTCCTTTTCTGTTAATGTTCAAGAGGTATGATGAATTTGTAGCAAAGAGAGCTAAACAGATTAAAGGAGGAAAACGACAAATGAAACTATTCACAGCGGTAATCATAGGTGCTGTACTAATTGGTGGGGTAAGTGTAGGTGCACAAGTATTTACAAAGGATGAACCTGTTCCAAGCTTACAGGAGGTCCGTAACCTAGAAGTAGTGTCAACTAGTAGTACAGGAATTACTGTATCAGAGGCTTCTGAGATTGCGTTAGCAAAAGTGGAAGGTGGAGTGATCACTGAGGTAGAAAAAGAACGTAAAAATGGTCGATTGGTTTATGAGATTGAAGTGAAAAATGAACAGTACGAGTATGAATTTAAGATAGATCAGCAAACCGGAGAGATTATTAAGATAGAAAAAGATGACAGAGATCACAAACGAAAAACGTTGTCACCTACAATTATTCCGATCGATAAAGCCAAGGAAATTGCGCTAAACGAAGTAGCGGGTAAGATTGATGAGATTGAGCTTGAAAGAGAAAATGGTGCATACATTTATGAAGTAGAAATCGAAACAGACCAATATGGAGATGACGATGTTACGGTATATATAGATGCAGTCACAGGAAAAGTGTTGTATGTAGAGTGGGACGACTAATAAAATCTTAAAAGAAGAACCTAAAGGATATGCAAAAGTTTACATACTTTTGCATATCCTTATTTTACTTGTTTTGGTATACAAAACTTATCTAGACAAAAGTCGAGAACGGTCCTATAATAATCACATTGCAAGACATTTTCTTAAATGAAAGAAGGAATTAGCACATGAACAAAAAGGTGATAACGTCTTTATTAGGTATTATCCCATTGCTTTTTGTAGGTTATTATTTGTTTCAAAATGTATCAGGCAATACAGATTTGATGCTCACCTATTTAGAGGAAACAGATGAGTTAACAAACGAATACCTCCTTTTAGGCCAGCAAGAATTTGAAATTGAGTCTGAGGAAGAGTTAGAGACATTTACAAGTGAAGTGTTAATTCCTGCTCTTGAAAGCCTAATCGCAAAGTCTGATGAATATGGCAAAACGATCGAGAAAGAGGAGCTAATAGAAGTGCACAGTATGCAGAGTGCGGCACTTGTTAAGCACCTTGAAGCAGAAAGAGCATGGCTTGCGGGTGAAGAAGATCAGGCAGACATGTTTTATGAAGAATCAGATAGACTCTACACTGAATATGAAGAAGCGTTAAATAAGCTTGCGAAAAAATGGGGCGTAGAGATTGAATGGGAAGACGGGGAAGATCAATAAATACCCGGTTTGATCCAATAGAAAAAAAGAAGGTTAATTCATATGTTTATGAATTAACCTTCTTTTTTTGATAACGTTCCCTAAAGCACTTGGCTAAATTGATTTCGTCAATGCCTTATTGGCTAAGTTAACATCATTTTGGAGTAGTTGATTCAAGTTATAAGCAGGATAATAGCTACGTTCGTGCATGTAGGCGAATACCTTTCCGTGAGTATCGATGGCACGATTTAATTGTTGTTTTAAGACCTTTCTAAGTTCTGGGGTAGCTGTTTCCGTAATCGCAATACTGTAATTTCTGACGGATGTTTTGAATAAAGCAAGTAAATCGCCAGCATAAAAAGGTAACTCGTCGTCACGGTATTCGGATCTTTCAGGACGTGGAGCTAGATCATAAAATCTAAGGAGCTCTCGAATGTTGGTGCTAATCCCGGTAATGGCCTCTGTATATAGCTTTTTTAGTGTAGGACAAGTTACTTCAGGAAATGCCTTTTTCAATTTCATTAAACCGATTGCTTGAAAAGCAACTAACTCATGGATTTCCAGTGTTTCATGCCATGCAAGGTGTTTAGGTGGTACCCCTTTTTTGGAAAAAGTTTGTTCCATTAATATGCCTCCCTAAGAAAAATTCTATATACTCTATTCCGTTATTTAATAAAGGTAATTTGTCTAGGAAGAAATAGGATATTGCCTAACTGAAACTTTTTTCTAAAGAAATCGTCTCAATAAAATGTAGCACCAATATGAACGTGATTTAAAAAGCAATGAATCTTGAATAATGTAAAAATAAAGAAAAAATGTCACAAAAATGTTATGATTAGTTAGAACAGTTAAAAAATATTAAAGTATAGATAGAGGAGGTCTTTCTTTGCAACAGAATCAATCATTTATGGTGAAACATCCATTAATCAATAAAGTTGTTGAAAATGTCGAAAAGGTTGTTGTTGGGAAACGAAAAGAAGTAACGTTAAGTCTTATTGCCATGTTAAGTGGTGGGCACGTGCTTTTAGAGGATGTACCTGGAGTAGGAAAGACGATGATGGTACGAGCAATCGCCAAATCTATTGGAGCAAATTTTAAACGGATTCAGTTTACACCTGACTTATTACCTTCTGATGTTACAGGGGTATCAGTATATGATCAAAAAACAATGGAATTTAAGTTTCGACCAGGGCCGATCATGGCAAATGTTGTTTTAGCGGACGAAATTAACCGTACCTCTCCAAAGACGCAAGCTGCCTTACTCGAAGCTCTTGAGGAAGCAAGTGTTACGACAGATGGAGAAACCCGCCTTTAGAAAAACCTTTTTTGTAATGGCCACGCAAAACCCGATTGAATATGGTGGTACTTATCCGCTTCCAGAAGCGCAATTGGACCGTTTTTTATTTAAATTCAAAATTGGTTATCCATCACACCAAGAAGAGATGGAAGTGTTAAACCGTGTTGAAAAACAGCATCCAATTGAAAAAATTAAAGCAGTCCTCTCTTTAGATGAGTTATTGATTATGCAAAAAGAAGTAACAGAGATTTATGTGGATGATTCAATTAAGTCTTATATTATCTCTATTGTAAATGAAACAAGAGATCATAGTTCAGTATATTTAGGTGCAAGTCCAAGGGGATCAATTGCGTTAATGAAGGCGGCACAATCATTGGCATTTGTTCAAGGACGGGAATATGTCATTCCTGATGACATCAAATTTTTAGCGACTTATGCCTTAGGTCATCGTATTATTCTAAACTCAGACTCAAAGTTTGCTAATGTTTCAACAAAGGTAGTAGTGAATGAGATTATTCAGCGTGTGAAAATTCCGGTTAGGAAAGAAGCTGTTCGCTAATGAGGAAGTATCAACGGTTTTTTAAGTTGATGGCCCTACCTTTGATTGCAATCTCAACCTTTGTTTATGCGATGTTTCAAGGTGGATTTGTTAGTTGGTTTCTTTTCTACTCAACGTCACTCGTATTGTTGACAACACTTATTTATGCTCTAGTGCCTATTGGGAATGTTGAAGTCAGTAGAAAAGTTAGTGCTGAAAGATTAGTATCTGGAGAAGATTTACGAATAACAATTACACTCTCACGTCGAAATCCTTTTCCGTTCTTTTTCTTTATTGTTGAAGATGTCATTCCAGAGGATTGGAAGTTAAAAAATAAACATATCAATTCTAAGCAAATACTATACCCCTCTTTCGATCGTAATTTAGTTTATTCTTATACGATTAGACAGCCAAAGCGCGGTGAATATCAATTTTCAAAAGTGAGAATTCGAACAAGTGACTTGTTTGGACTGTTTAACAAGGAGAAAGTAGTAAGTGTTAAGACAGAGGTTGTTGTGTACCCTAGCTTTCAGGAGTTAAATGATTGGGATGTCTACAATGAAAATGAAGCAGAGGCTTATATTACCTCGCAAAGAATTATCGAAGATGTTACTTCTGTTGCTGGTTCAAGGGAGTATGTGCCAGGTGATCGCCTAACAAGTATCGATTGGAAGGTAACTGCAAGGATAAATAAGCTAATGACAAAGGAATTTGAGGAATATTTGGGTCAACGATTTCTTATTGCACTAGATTGCTCAATTAAGGATAAAGGTGATGCGTTAGTATTTGAAAAAGCAGTGGAATTAGCAACATCTTTCACTGTCCATAGCTATAAACAGCACTATCACCTTGGTTTACTTTCAATTGGAAAAGACGTAAGTCGTTATCAAATTCATTATGGTGAAAATCATCAAGCTAGTATGCTAGAACACTTAGCAAAGCTCAATTTCCATTTAGGGAATGTATTTGATTTTGTATTTGTTAACGAAATTAATAAAATAACCTCAGATACGATCTTGGTAATCGTTACTACACGGATTACGGATGCGATGGTTGAGAATGTGCGTAGATTAAAGAAGAAAAGAGTACAAACGGCATTTTGTTTTGTTACGGGTTCTAGAAAGTTAACCTCGTATGAGCAAAGTAAATTAGCTTTAATTACTAAGCTTAACGTACCTTATTATGTGATCGGGAAAAATAGCTTCCAAGTCGATCTTCAAGGAGGTGAGGCTGTTGCTCAAGAATCATAACATCTTCTCCTTTCAAATGGTTTTACTATATGGCTTGGCCTTTATTGTTTTATGGGAATGGCTTCGACCATTACCGGTCATTACGGATACGGGTAATTTGTCCGTTTTTGTATGGTTTACGTTATTCTGCTTTATTTTAATGTATATCCGCCTTGTTGGTTTCGTCGCATTTCCAGTTATATTTATAGCGATTATGTACAGTTTGCACTCTGTTTTTTTTGAAGGTAGCTTTTTGAGAGAAGGGATTGCAACATTAGTATGGTTTGGCGAGGATTTTGCGAGAAACGTTCGCTTTTTAATTGGAAATGATATGAACTCTTTATCTTTTGAGTTTCGTAGCTTTTTATTATTTATAGTGCTAGCAATTATGAGTTATTTAATTCATTTCTGGCTTTGTCATTTGAAAAAAATATTCTTGTTTCTCGTCATTACGGTTGTTTACGTAACGGTAATCGACACATTTACACTTTATGACGCGAGTAACGCAATTGTAAGACTAGTAATAGCTGGATTCCTATTAATGACGATCCTTTATAAACTACGCTTAGAAGAGAAGGAACAAGTAACGTCAGATGAATTTAAGGGTAAGGCTTGGACTAATTCACTGACGTTTATCATTGTTATTGTTGCTGTGATTGCTTTCTTTTCACCCAAATATGAGCCTTACTGGCCAGATCCGCTACCGATGGTAAAGGGAGCAATGACTGGTGAAGGTGGGGAAGGTACTTATCGAACCATTGGCTATGGGCAAAATGACGAACGTTTAGGTGGAGGCTTTGCCAATGATGATACGGTAATTTTTACTGCAACTGCCACACAAGGACATTACTGGCGCGGTGAGTCAAAGGAAATTTACACCGGTAAAGGCTGGGAGTCTGTGGAGCACGAATTAAACAAAACGTTCCGTTACAGTGACTTTTATGATAAAAAAGTAGCTGTACAGATGTTCGAACGAAGTGTCCCTAAGGATACAAGAGAATCGACCATATCAATGGTTGACGACCACCGTTTTTGGCACCTGTTTTACCCAGGTGAATTAGTTGAAGTTGGTGATCTGGAGTTCTATAACGAACAAAGTGATTACCGTTATTTAATTGACTATGTTAGCGGCAAGGTAGGTACGACTAGCGATGAAAAACCAGTATTCTTAAAAGAATACACCTTCACTTATCACGCACCTAAATTTGTCATCGAAGACTTAAGAACTACCACATCGGTGGATCCCGATCATATTCGTGACGTTTATTTACAATTGCCGGAACTTCCGGAACGTGTAGGTCAATTAGCTAGCCAAATTACAGAAGCTCATGAGAATCGCTACGATAAAGTAAAGGCGATTGAAGGTTATTTTTCTAGGAGTGGCTTTCAGTATGAGACGACAGATGTAGCGATACCTGCGGAAGGGCAAGACTATGTAGATCAATTTTTGTTTGAGACTCAAAAAGGTTATTGCGATAATTTCTCAACATCGATGATCGTGATGCTTCGTACGTTAGACATTCCAGCTCGTTGGGTTAAAGGATTTACTCAAGGTGAACTAGTTAGTCGTTTAGATGTAAATACCTATGAGATTTCAAATGCTAATGCCCATTCCTGGGTAGAAGTTTATTTCCCTGAGGTTGGTTGGGTTCCTTTTGAACCTACGAAAGGGTTTAATCACACGTTCGAATTTGTAGAAGATCAACAAGAAGTTGATACAGTTATAGATGACGACAATGATTCTGATGAACTTTCAACACCTGAAAGAATGCAAGACCCTGAAAACCCATTCCTACCACTTGAAGACATGATCGATTCTCCAGCTGGTGGTTCATCAGAAGGTGTAGGGGGTGGCAATGACTCTAAATCACTCCAATTCCCGTTTAAGTTGATTTGGATCGTCATCGCAGTGATGTTGGTTGGGTTTGCCATCTATCGAAATCATCAAAAACTACTCACTGTATTTTTCTTGTATTTATTTAAGTTGAAATCTAGTGACGACGAAAACCTTTATATTAAAGCTTATGAACGGTTGCTCTGGTTGTTAGAATTAAACGGGTTCAAACGTTACGATGATGAAACCTTACGTGAGTATGCTAATAGGATTGATGGTCTTTTTCCACAAGTGAAATGCAGGTCCTAACACTTCATTACGAAAAACTCTATTACGGAAATGCTAAAGAAAAGAATAGTTGGAAAGATAAGAAGTCTTTATGGGAAGTATTGGTAAAGAAGATGAGTTCTTAAGAATAAAGTTTGCGCAAGTGCCATAGTTTTATAGTGGATTCTAGAAAAATATGAATTAATTTTTCTGGAACGTTCGCTTTTAAGACTAAAAACGGCTCTTGCGCTTTTTTAAAGTGACTGTTACAATAATTGCGTACTTAATGTCGAAACTTGTATAATTCCCTTCATATATCCTTAGGAATAAGGCCTAAGAGTCTCTACCGGGTTGCCGTAAATAACCTGACTATGAAGGCAGGAACTTGATAAGAAAATAGTGCTTTTCTATGTCTTTACATAGTAGGCTGTTTTTTTGCAAACTAGGATTCTGCCTTTGTATTTACTAATAGTAACAGTTTCATAATATAGAGTAACTGATTAACACCTGCCTGGTAATAAGCCTAGCGCAACTGTGTCATACTTTATGTAAGGTGATTTGTTATGGTTAGTAAGTGGTTGAAGTATCGTGACTCTTCTGAGACAGTGAAACTTCATCAAAGGTGAATTCTAGTTTTTTTATTTATATCGGGCTAGCCATTAGATGTAATATCTAAGTGTCTGTAGAACCCGTAAAAAAGAATAAAGGGTGGAGTAGATGATGGAAAATAGTAATGAAAAAATTGTTGTTTTAGATTTTGGTGGCCAATATAACCAATTAATTGCCCGTAGAATTCGTGACATCGGTGTATTTAGTGAACTGCATCCTAATACAATAACGGCTGCTGAGATAAAGGAAATGAATCCAAAAGGCATAATCTTTTCAGGTGGACCGAATAGTGCTTATGTTGAAGGAGCTCCCAAATGTGATGAAGAGATTTTTGAGCTTGGGATTCCGATCTTAGGTATTTGTTACGGAATGCAATTAATGTCTCACCACTTTGGTGGTAAGGTAGAAGCTGCTAATCACCGTGAGTATGGAAAAGCAATGATTAAAGTGGAAAATCCAACTAAACTATATAATGAACTACCTACTGAACAATCAGTTTGGATGAGTCACGGAGACTTAGTTGTCACTCCACCAGAAGGTTTCGTTGTTGATGTTACGAGTCCATCTTGTCCTGTAGCAGCGATGAGTGATGTTTCTAGACAGCTTTACGGTGTACAATTTCACCCAGAAGTACGTCATTCTGAGTATGGAAATCAGTTACTAGAGAACTTTGTTTATAAAATTTGTGAGTGCACAGGCAATTGGTCAATGGAGAACTTTATTGAAGTTGAAATGGCGAAAATCAAGGAGCAAGTTGGTGATCGTAAGGTTCTTTGTGCACTTAGTGGTGGGGTTGATTCATCTGTCGTTGCTGTTTTAATTCATAAAGCAATTGGCGACCAATTAACTTGTATGTTTATTGACCATGGATTATTAAGAAAAGACGAAGCTGAAAGTGTTATGAAAACTTTCTCAGAAGGCTTCCACATGAACGTAATTAAAATTGATGCCCAAGATCGTTTCTTAAGTAAGTTAAAAGGCGTCAAGGATCCAGAACAAAAAAGAAAAATTATTGGAAATGAATTTATATATGTGTTTGAAGAAGAAGCTTCAAAACTAGAAGGAATGGACTTTTTAGCTCAAGGAACACTTTATACGGACATCGTGGAAAGTGGTACGGCAACGGCTCAAACGATTAAGTCTCATCATAATGTCGGTGGTTTACCAGAAGACATGAGCTTTACTTTAATTGAACCACTGAATACATTATTTAAAGATGAAGTAAGAAAAGTCGGTGCAGAGTTAGGAATTCCTGATGAAGTTGTTTGGCGTCAACCGTTTCCAGGGCCTGGATTAGGGATTCGTGTTTTAGGAGAAATCACCGAGGAAAAACTAGAAATTGTTCGTGAAAGTGATGCAATTCTTCGTGATGAGATTAAGAAGGCTGGTCTTGACCGTGAGATTTGGCAGTACTTTACTGCGCTTCCTGACATGCGTAGTGTTGGTGTTATGGGAGATGCTAGAACATATGACTACACAGTAGGGATCCGCGCAGTAACTTCTATTGATGGAATGACATCTGACTGGGCGAGAATTCCTTACGATATACTAGAAAAGATCTCTGTTCGAATTGTTAATGAAGTAAAAAACGTAAACAGAGTCGTTTATGACATCACTTCAAAACCACCAGCAACCATTGAGTGGGAGTAAAAACACGAATGATTTAAATGTTTATCTAAAAAACGTTCGTTTTTTCTATTGACTTATGCGTAATTTGTTGATAAACTGATGATGTTGTTACAAAATTACCTTTTGGGTAAATTCACCGATACTTTAAATAAGGTGAATCATATGTTTCGTATATACTCAGGAATAGGGCCTGAGCGTTTCTACCGAGCTACCGTAAATAGCTTGACTACGAAGAAGGTACGTTCTTATTAAGAGTGAGCAATGCTCTTAATAACTATGTTATTTTTCTTGTTGTCAAAGCTCTAGGTAGATGAAAATCTCCTAGAGCTTCTTTTGTTTATTAACAGGGATAAACGGTATTATATTGCAAACCTTATAAGTAGTAGAAAAAAACACTGAGAAATCTGAGGAGGAACTACAAGTAATGGATCGTTATTTTGGTTTTAAAGAAAATGGAACTTCGTATCGTCAGGAAATCATCGCAGGTATTACAACGTTTTTGGCTATGGCTTATATTTTATTTGTTAATCCACTAATCTTAAGTGACGCAGGGATGGACAGTGGGGCTGTATTTACAGCTACTGCATTAGCAGCGGCGATCGGAACTTTAATCATGGGTGTTCTTGCCAAGTATCCAATTGCACTAGCTCCTGGTATGGGACTTAATGCGTTCTTTGCTTACGGTGTAGTATTAGGAATGGGAATTCCATGGGAAACGGCATTATTTGGGGTATTTATTTCAGGTCTTATTTTTATTCTTATTACTGTAACAAAAATTCGTGAAACGATTATTAATGCTATTCCAGCGGAGTTAAAATATGCAGCAGCAGCTGGTATCGGATTATTTATTGCTTTTATTGGCTTGAAAAATGCTGGGATCATCGTTGAAAGTCAAGCTACTCTCGTTGAGCTTGGACATATTACTTCAGGAGCTCCATTACTAGCTGTTTTTGGTGTAGTTATAACTGTTATTTTTATGGTCCGTGGATATAAGGGTGGTATCTTCTATGGAATGCTTATTACTGCATTGGTTGGAATTTTTACAGGGATTGCCCCAAGGCCAGATGGGATTTTCACCTTGGCAATTCCAAGCTTAGATCCAACTTTTGGAGAATTGTTTAAATTAATTTTTCGGAAGTGTTTACTGTTGGATTATTAGTTGTTATTTTGACGTTCTTATTTGTAGACTTCTTTGATACAGCTGGTACGCTATACGCGGTAGCTAATCAAGCTGGATTTGTTAAGGATAATAAGCTTCCTCGTGCTGACAAAGCGTTATTGGCTGACTCTTCTGCTACATCTATCGGTGCTATTTTAGGTACATCGACAACGACAGCGTATGTTGAATCGTCAGCGGGAGTTGCAGCAGGTGGTAGAACTGGTTTTACATCAGTAACAACAGCGTTCATGTTTTTAATTGCCTTATTCTTCTCGCCGTTGTTGGTTACGTTTATGAATGCTCCATCGGTTACAGCGCCTGCGCTAATTGTAGTTGGTATGTTGATGGCATCGTCATTAAGTCGCATTGATTGGAAAAAGTTCGAAATCGCAGTACCAGCATTTTTAACTGTTCTAGCAATGCCATTAACATTCAGTATTGCTACAGGGATTGCAATGGGCTTTATTATGTACCCAATTACAATGGTAGCAAAAGGTAAAGCTAAAGAAGTTCATCCGATTATGTACGTCTTATTCTTTGTCTTTATTTTATATTTCGTATATCTAGTAGAATAGATATTTCTTGTAATGGAGAACCGGTAGGATGCTACTGGTTCTTTTTTATTGGTTGTTTTCGTAAATTTTGTTGCTTTTAGGTCGTCTTTTGAGAATAAATGAGCCATTGGGACAAACTTATTTGTTCCAATGGCTCATTTATTCTCAAAAGCTTCACGCAAAGCGTGAAGAACCAAGCATTCGCTTGGTTACGGCCTAAAAGCTAATAGCAACAATCTTTTAGAAAAGAGCGCGTTTTAATTAAAAAATAGGAAAAGGGATTGACGTCTCAATAGTAAAGTGTTATATTAATTAAGTCGCCGATTTGAAGTGACTAACCAATAAAAAACTTCAAAAAAGATGTTGACACAATGTTTTTAATGTGATAAGATTTAATTCTTGTTGCAAAACAACATATTGATCTTTGAAAACTGAACACACAGCCAAGCGAATTAAAGAGATAGTAAATATCTCGTCAATGTAACAAATTTTTTGAGTTATATCAAACACTTTTATGGAGAGTTTGATCCTGGCTCAGGACGAACGCTGGCGGCGTGCCTAATACATGCAAGTCGAGCGGACAATTGAGAGCTTGCTCTCAATTGTTAGCGGCGGACGGGTGAGTAACACGTGGGCAACCTGCCCTGTAGACTGGGATAACTTCGGGAAACCGAAGCTAATACCGGATAATCTTTTGAGTCACATGGCTCGAAAGTAAAAGTTGGGTTTACCTAACACTACAGGATGGGCCCGCGGCGCATTAGCTAGTTGGTAAGGTAATGGCTTACCAAGGCGACGATGCGTAGCCGACCTGAGAGGGTGATCGGCCACACTGGGACTGAGACACGGCCCAGACTCCTACGGGAGGCAGCAGTAGGGAATCTTCCGCAATGGACGAAAGTCTGACGGAGCAACGCCGCGTGAACGATGAAGGCCTTCGGGTCGTAAAGTTCTGTTGTTAGGGAAGAACAAGTACCGTTCAAATAGGGCGGTACCTTGACGGTACCTAACCAGAAAGCCACGGCTAACTACGTGCCAGCAGCCGCGGTAATACGTAGGTGGCAAGCGTTGTCCGGAATTATTGGGCGTAAAGCGCGCGCAGGCGGTCTCTTAAGTCTGATGTGAAAGCCCACGGCTCAACCGTGGAGGGTCATTGGAAACTGGGAGACTTGAGTGCAGAAGAGGAGAGTGGAATTCCATGTGTAGCGGTGAAATGCGTAGATATATGGAGGAACACCAGTGGCGAAGGCGACTCTCTGGTCTGTAACTGACGCTGAGGCGCGAAAGCGTGGGGAGCAAACAGGATTAGATACCCTGGTAGTCCACGCCGTAAACGATGAGTGCTAGGTGTTAGGGGTTTCGATGCCCTTAGTGCCGAAGTTAACACATTAAGCACTCCGCCTGGGGAGTACGACCGCAAGGTTGAAACTCAAAGGAATTGACGGGGGCCCGCACAAGCAGTGGAGCATGTGGTTTAATTCGAAGCAACGCGAAGAACCTTACCAGGTCTTGACATCCTTTGACAACCCTAGAGATAGGGCTTTCCCCTTCGGGGGACAAAGTGACAGGTGGTGCATGGTTGTCGTCAGCTCGTGTCGTGAGATGTTGGGTTAAGTCCCGCAACGAGCGCAACCCTTGATCTTAGTTGCCAGCATTCAGTTGGGCACTCTAAGGTGACTGCCGGTGACAAACCGGAGGAAGGTGGGGATGACGTCAAATCATCATGCCCCTTATGACCTGGGCTACACACGTGCTACAATGGATGGTACAAAGGGCAGCAAAACCGCGAGGTTGAGCCAATCCCATAAAGCCATTCTCAGTTCGGATTGTAGGCTGCAACTCGCCTACATGAAGCCGGAATTGCTAGTAATCGCGGATCAGCATGCCGCGGTGAATACGTTCCCGGGCCTTGTACACACCGCCCGTCACACCACGAGAGTTTGTAACACCCGAAGTCGGTGGGGTAACCTTTATGGAGCCAGCCGCCTAAGGTGGGACAGATGATTGGGGTGAAGTCGTAACAAGGTAGCCGTATCGGAAGGTGCGGCTGGATCACCTCCTTTCTATGGAGTTAAAACTCTAGTCGATGCTTTTCTTAGGAGAAGTACGCTGACGCTGTGTTTCAGTTTTGAAAGATCAATCTTTCAAAAATCAAATATAAATATAAAAAGTGAATGCTTTTTATTCTGAGAGAGTGATCTCTCTTTTTATATGTAGTTTTTTGGGGGCCTATAGCTCAGCTGGTTAGAGCGCACGCCTGATAAGCGTGAGGTCGGTGGTTCGAGTCCACTTAGGCCCACCATATAAATTTATATTTTAATTTGGGGCCTTAGCTCAGCTGGGAGAGCGCCTGCCTTGCACGCAGGAGGTCAGCGGTTCGATCCCGCTAGGCTCCACCAATTTAAATTATTGATTATTGACATCATTCTTGAATGGTGTTATATTTATCAAGTTGCCTTTTTTGGGTGATTTGGTAGTTTGAGAGAAAGATTTCTCAACAAAATAGTTAACTGCTCAATATTCATTATTGTGCTCCTGCGGTACTCCTTGCGTCGTATCCTCGTCGCAAAGCTGCATGAAGCTAATCAATGAAGCATCACACGATGTGATTGAGGTCAGTTGCTTTGTTCCTTGAAAACTAGATAACAACTAACACATTTAAGTTTTACCGGAAAGTTTGTAAAAGCTTTTGAGTAAACTTGAGTAGTCAAGAATTCAATTCGACGTAAAATCCTTTTAACAGGTAATTTTTCGAAAGAAGCAAGAAGATCGTGGAGCCGATTGAGTCAATCACCGGAGTGTACATAAACCGTACATGAGGATGATTGAGGAATGAAGGCGACGAAGATATTCGCCGCTTATTGCGAAAAATTTAGGTTAAGTTAGAAAGGGCGCACGGTGGATGCCTTGGCACTAGGAGCCGAAGAAGGACGTGACGAACAACGATATGCCTCGGGGAGCTGTAAGTAAGCTTTGATCCGGGGATTTCCGAATGGGGGAACCCACCATCCGTAATGGGATGGTACCCATAGCTGAATACATAGGCTATGAGGAGGCAGACCTGGGGAACTGAAACATCTAAGTACCCAGAGGAAGAGAAAGAAATTATCGATTTCCTGAGTAGCGGCGAGCGAAACGGAAACAGCCCAAACCAAGGGGCTTGCCCCTTGGGGTTGTAGGACACTCTACACGGAGTTACAAAGAAACGAAGTAGACGAAGCGATCTGGAAAGGTCCGCGAAACAAGGTAACAGCCCTGTAATCGAAACTTCGTTTCCTCCAGAGTGTATCCTGAGTACGGCGGGACACGTGAAACCCCGTCGGAATCCGGGAGGACCATCTCCCAAGGCTAAATACTTCCTAGTGACCGATAGTGAACCAGTACCGTGAGGGAAAGGTGAAAAGCACCCCGGGAGGGGAGTGAAAGAGATCCTGAAACCGTGTGCCTACAAGTAGTTGGAGCCCATTTACGGGTGACAGCGTGCCTTTTGTAGAATGAACCGGCGAGTTACGATTACGTGCAAGGTTAAGCTGAAGAGGCGGAGCCGCAGCGAAAGCGAGTCTGAATAGGGCGAATGAGTACGTGGTCGTAGACCCGAAACCGTGTGATCTACCCATGTCCAGGGTGAAGTTCAGGTAACACTGAATGGAGGCCCGAACCCACGCACGTTGAAAAGTGCGGGGATGAGGTGTGGGTAGGGGTGAAATGCCAATCGAACTCGGAGATAGCTGGTTCTCCCCGAAATAGCTTTAGGGCTAGCCTCGAGGGAAGAGTATTGGAGGTAGAGCACTGATTGGACTAGGGGTCCCCACAGGATTACCGAATTCAGTCAAACTCCGAATGCCAAATACTTATCCTCGGGAGTCAGACTGCGAGTGCTAAGATCCGTAGTCAAGAGGGAAACAGCCCAGACCATCAGCTAAGGTCCCAAAGTATACGTTAAGTGGAGAAGGATGTGGAGTTGCCCAGACAACCAGGATGTTGGCTTAGAAGCAGCCACCATTTAAAGAGTGCGTAATAGCTCACTGGTCGAGTGACTCTGCGCCGAAAATGTACCGGGGCTAAACGTATCACCGAAGCTATGGATTGACACCTTAGGTGTCAGTGGTAGGGGAGCGTTCTAAGTGCAGCGAAGTCAGACCGGAAGGACTGGTGGAGCGCTTAGAAGTGAGAATGCCGGTATGAGTAGCGAAAAGAGGGGTGAGAATCCCCTCCGTCGAAAGCCCAAGGTTTCCTGAGGAAGGCTCGTCCGCTCAGGGTAAGTCGGGACCTAAGCCGAGGCTGAAAAGCGTAGGCGATGGACAACAGGTTGAAATTCCTGTACCACCTCCTCACCGTTTGAGCAATGGGGGGACGCAGAAAGGTAGGGTAAGCGCACTGGTGGATATGTGCGTCCAAGCAGTTAGGCTGAGAAGTAGGCAAATCCGCTTCTCGTGAAGGCTGAGCTGTGATGGCGAGCGAAATTTAAGTAGCGAAGTTCCTGATCCTACACTGCCAAGAAAAGCCTCTAGCGAGGTGAGAGGTGCCCGTACCGCAAACCGACACAGGTAGGCGAGAAGAGAATTCTAAGACGCTCGGGAGAACTCTCGTTAAGGAACTCGGCAAAATGACCCCGTAACTTCGGGAGAAGGGTGCTCTGATAGGGTGTTAAAGCCCGAGAGAGCCGCAGTGAATAGATCCAAGCGACTGTTTAGCAAAAACACAGGTCTCTGCGAAGCCGCAAGGCGAAGTATAGGGGCTGACACCTGCCCGGTGCTGGAAGGTTAAGAGGAGGGGTTATCCGTAAGGAGAAGCTCTGAATTGAAGCCCCAGTAAACGGCGGCCGTAACTATAACGGTCCTAAGGTAGCGAAATTCCTTGTCGGGTAAGTTCCGACCCGCACGAATGGTGTAACGATTTGGATACTGTCTCAACGAGAGACCCGGTGAAATTATATTACCTGTGAAGATGCAGGTTACCCGCGACAGGACGGAAAGACCCCATGGAGCTTTACTGTAGCTTGATATTGGATTTTGGTACAATTTGTACAGGATAGGTAGGAGCCTGAGAACCCGGAGCGCCAGCTTCGGTGGAGGCGTCGGTGGGATACTACCCTGATTGTATTGAAATTCTAACCTAGGACCGTGATCCGGTTCGGGACAGTGTCAGGTGGGCAGTTTGACTGGGGCGGTCGCCTCCTAAACAGTAACGGAGGCGCCCAAAGGTTCCCTCAGAATGGTTGGAAATCATTCGTAGAGTGCAAAGGCAAAAGGGAGCTTGACTGCGAGACCTACAAGTCGAGCAGGGACGAAAGTCGGGCTTAGTGATCCGGTGGTTCCGCATGGAAGGGCCATCGCTCAACGGATAAAAGCTACCCTGGGGATAACAGGCTTATCTCCCCCAAGAGTCCACATCGACGGGGAGGTTTGGCACCTCGATGTCGGCTCATCGCATCCTGGGGCTGAAGTAGGTCCCAAGGGTTGGGCTGTTCGCCCATTAAAGCGGTACGCGAGCTGGGTTCAGAACGTCGTGAGACAGTTCGGTCCCTATCCGTCGCGGGCGTAGGAAATTTGAGAGGAGCTGTCCTTAGTACGAGAGGACCGGGATGGACACACCGCTGGTGTACCAGTTGTTCCGCCAGGAGCATAGCTGGGTAGCTACGTGTGGAAGGGATAAGTGCTGAAAGCATCTAAGCATGAAGCCCCCCTCGAGATGAGATTTCCCTTGGAGTTAATCCAGTAAGACCCCTTAAAGATGATGAGGTTGATAGGTCTCGGGTGGAAGCACGGTGACGTGTGGAGCTGAGAGATACTAATCGGTCGAGGACTTATCCTATAAATAAGTTTAGAGTGATGAGTGTAGAGTTTTGAGTTGCGTGAGTAGCTCGAAGCAGTAAATACCAAATTCTAAATAAACGGATTGAATTTTACTCAAGTCTTAAATGTGTGTTATCTAGTTTTGAAGGAATGAACTTTCTTCATATAATCTAGTAGCGATAGCGAAGAGGTCACACTCGTTCCCATGCCGAACACGACCGTTAAGCTCTTCAGCGCCGATGGTAGTTGGGGGTTTCCCCCTGTGAGAGTAGGACGTTGCTAGGTAAAAAAAGACATCCAAATGAGGATGTCTTTTTTGTTATTTAAATATAAAAAGTAGAGATAAATTACTTGGTAATGTGCTCCTGCGTCTACTAGCTAAGCTCCGAAGCGGACTTCCTCGTCGCAAAGCTGCACGTAGTTTTGCAAAGAAGTAAAACCAAGATGTGAACGAGGTCAGTTGCTTCGTTAATAGGTAACTTATAAAAGCACACCCTAATGGGGGTGGTTTTGTATTATATGAAAGAAGGGAAAAATCAATCTATCGGTCATATCATCCGCTATTTAAAAAAAATCAGCCTTTTTTAATATTTCACGGCCACCAGGTACGTTATTTAGTTAAAATTAATTGAAAATCAAGATTTCAAGCCTAAATAAGTGATCCTGTGTCTGCGAAACTCATTCGTGTTTTTTCACTTAACGGAACTGGTGTCCACTTAATAAGCTGCTCGAGAAGAGTATTTACATAGTTTACTGCTCTAGGTGCTAAAAAACTATCTGCTATAGTAGGAAAATATAATTTAAATGTTTTTGCTACTAGTAATTTCCACCTAAATAACTCTTGTAAATTAGTTGATATCTTGGTATAGTATTAATCTGCCCGTCGCACTTAAGAACGGGTTGAAATTAAGACAAAAATTAATTGTTGACTATATGTAACGCCATATGTTAATATTAATTTCTGGTCGTTGATGCATTACATTAAAGGATATATTTTCTTTTAAAAAAGTATTGCAAATGACTTGTTGTTATGTTACAATTAATCTTGTCGCTAAAACGACCGAAGAAATTGTTCTTTGAAAACTGAACACACAGCCAAGCGAATTAAAGAGATAGTAAATATCTCGTCAATGTAACAAATTTTTTGAGCTATATCAAACACTTTTATGGAGAGTTTGATCCTGGCTCAGGACGAACGCTGGCGGCGTGCCTAATACATGCAAGTCGAGCGGACAATTGAGAGCTTGCTCTCAATTGTTAGCGGCGGACGGGTGAGTAACACGTGGGCAACCTGCCCTGTAGACTGGGATAACTTCGGGAAACCGAAGCTAATACCGGATAATCTTTTGAGTCACATGGCTCGAAAGTAAAAGTTGGGTTTACCTAACACTACAGGATGGGCCCGCGGCGCATTAGCTAGTTGGTAAGGTAATGGCTTACCAAGGCGACGATGCGTAGCCGACCTGAGAGGGTGATCGGCCACACTGGGACTGAGACACGGCCCAGACTCCTACGGGAGGCAGCAGTAGGGAATCTTCCGCAATGGACGAAAGTCTGACGGAGCAACGCCGCGTGAACGATGAAGGCCTTCGGGTCGTAAAGTTCTGTTGTTAGGGAAGAACAAGTACCGTTCAAATAGGGCGGTACCTTGACGGTACCTAACCAGAAAGCCACGGCTAACTACGTGCCAGCAGCCGCGGTAATACGTAGGTGGCAAGCGTTGTCCGGAATTATTGGGCGTAAAGCGCGCGCAGGCGGTCTCTTAAGTCTGATGTGAAAGCCCACGGCTCAACCGTGGAGGGTCATTGGAAACTGGGAGACTTGAGTGCAGAAGAGGAGAGTGGAATTCCATGTGTAGCGGTGAAATGCGTAGATATATGGAGGAACACCAGTGGCGAAGGCGACTCTCTGGTCTGTAACTGACGCTGAGGCGCGAAGCGTGGGGAGCAAACAGGATTAGATACCCTGGTAGTCCACGCCGTAAACGATGAGTGCTAGGTGTTAGGGGTTTCGATGCCCTTAGTGCCGAAGTTAACACATTAAGCACTCCGCCTGGGGAGTACGACCGCAAGGTTGAAACTCAAAGGAATTGACGGGGGCCCGCACAAGCAGTGGAGCATGTGGTTTAATTCGAAGCAACGCGAAGAACCTTACCAGGTCTTGACAATCCTTTGACAACCCTAGAGATAGGGCTTTCCCCTTCGGGGGACAAAGTGACAGGTGGTGCATGGTTGTCGTCAGCCTCGTGTCGTGAGATGTTGGGTTAAGTCCCGCAACGAGCGCAACCCTTGATCTTAGTTGCCAGCATTCAGTTGGGCACTCTAAGGTGACTGCCGGCGTGACAAACAGGAGGAAGGTGGGGATTAAGGACAGTCAAATCATCATGCCCTTATGACCTGGGCTACACACGTGCTACAATGGATGGTATCAACAGGGCAGCAAAACCGCGGAGGTTGAGCCAATCCCATAAAGCCATTCTCATTTCGGATTGTAGGCTGCAAACTCGCCTACATGAAGCCGGAATTGCTAGTAATCGCGGATCAGCATGCCGCGGTGAGATACGTTCCCGGGCCTTGTACACACCGCCCGTCACACCCACGAGAGTTTGTAACACCCGAAGTCGGTGGGGTAACCTTTATGGAGCCAGCCGCCCTAAGGTTNTGGCCCACAGATGATTGGNGTGAAGTCGTAACAAGGTAGCCGTATCGGAAGGTGCGGCTGGATCNCTCCTTTCTATGGAGTTAAAACTCTAGTCGATGCTTTTCTTTTAGANAAGTACGCTGACGCTGTGTTTCAGTTATTGAGAGAATGATCTCTCAATTAAATAGTTAACTGCTCAATATTCATTATTGTGCTCCTGCGGTACTCCTTGCGTCGTATCCTCGTCGCAAAGCTGCATGAAGCTAATCAATGAAGCATCTCACGATGTAATTGAGGTCAGTGGCTTTGTTCCTTGAAAACTAGATAACAACTAACACATTTAAGTTTTNNCGGAAAGTTTGTAAAAACTTTATGAGTAAACTTGAGTAGTCAAGAATTCAATTCGACGTAAAATCCTTATAACTAGGTAATTTTTCGAAAGAAGCGTAAGCTGATTGAAGAAAAATTTAGGTTTAAGTTAGAAAGGGCGCACGGTGGATGCCTTGGCACTAGGAGCCGAAGAAGGACGTGACGAACAACGATATGCCTCGGGGAGCTGTAAGTAAGCTTTGATCCGGGGATTTCCGAATGGGGGAACCCACCATCCGTAATGGGATGGTACCCATAGCTGAATACATAGGCTATGAGGAGGCAGACCTGGGGAACTGAAACATCTAAGTACCCAGAGGAAGAGAAAGAAATTATCGATTTCCTGAGTAGCCGGCGAGCGAAACGGGAAACAGCCCAAACCAAGGGGCTTGCCCCTTGGGGTTGTAGGACACTCTACACGGAGTTACAAAGAAACGAAGTAGACGAAGCGATCTGGAAAGGTCCGCGAAACAAGGTAACAGCCCTGTAATCGAAACTTCGTTTCCTCCAGAGTGTATCCTGAGTACGGCGGGACACGTGAAACCCCGTCGGAATCCGGGAGGACCATCTCCCAAGGCTAAATACTTCCTAGTGACCGATAGTGAACCAGTACCGTGAGGGAAAGGTGAAAAGCACCCCGGGAGGGGAGTGAAAGAGATCCTGAAACCGTGTGCCTACAAGTAGTTGGAGCCCATTTACGGGTGACAGCGTGCCTTTTGTAGAATGAACCGGCGAGTTACGATTACGTGCAAGGTTAAGCTGAAGAGGCGGAGCCGCAGCGAAAGCGAGTCTGAATAGGGCGAATGAGTACGTGGTCGTAGACCCGAAACCGTGTGATCTACCCATGTCCAGGGTGAAGTTCAGGTAACACTGAATGGAGGCCCGAACCCACGCACGTTGAAAAGTGCGGGGATGAGGTGTGGGTAGGGGTGAAATGCCAATCGAACTCGGAGATAGCTGGTTCTCCCCGAAATAGCTTTAGGGCTAGCCTCGAGGGAAGAGTATTGGAGGTAGAGCACTGATTGGACTAGGGGTCCCCACAGGATTACCGAATTCAGTCAAACTCCGAATGCCAAATACTTATCCTCGGGAGTCAGACTGCGAGTGCTAAGATCCGTAGTCAAGAGGGAAACAGCCCAGACCATCAGCTAAGGTCCCAAAGTATACGTTAAGTGGAGAAGGATGTGGAGTTGCCCAGACAACCAGGATGTTGGCTTAGAAGCAGCCACCATTTAAAGAGTGCGTAATAGCTCACTGGTCGAGTGACTCTGCGCCGAAAATGTACCGGGGCTAAACGTATCACCGAAGCTATGGATTGCGCACCTGGTGCGCAGTGGTAGGGGAGCGTTCTAAGTGCAGCGAAGTCAGACCGGAAGGACTGGTGGAGCGCTTAGAAGTGAGAATGCCGGTATGAGTAGCGAAAAGAGGGGTGAGAATCCCCTCCGTCGAAAGCCCAAGGTTTCCTGAGGAAGGCTCGTCCGCTCAGGGTAAGTCGGGACCTAAGCCGAGGCTGAAAAGCGTAGGCGATGGACAACAGGTTGAAATTCCTGTACCACCTCCTCACCGTTTGAGCAATGGGGGGACGCAGAAAGGTAGGGTAAGCGCACTGATGGATATGTGCGTCCAAGCAGTTAGGCTGAGAAGTAGGCAAATCCGCTTCTCGCGAAGGCTGAGCTGTGATGGCGAGCGAAATTTAAGTAGCGAAGTTCCTGATCCTACACTGCCAAGAAAAGCCTCTAGCGAGGTGAGAGGTGCCCGTACCGCAAACCGACACAGGTAGGCGAGAAGAGAATTCTAAGACGCTCGGGAGAACTCTCGTTAAGGAACTCGGCAAAATGACCCCGTAACTTCGGGAGAAGGGGTGCTCTGATAGGGTGTTAAAGCCCGAGAGAGCCGCAGTGAATAGATCCAAGCGACTGTTTAGCAAAAACACAGGTCTCTGCGAAGCCGCAAGGCGAAGTATAGGGGCTGACACCTGCCCGGTGCTGGAAGGTTAAGAGGAGGGGTTATCCGTAAGGAGAAGCTCTGAATTGAAGCCCCAGTAAACGGCGGCCGTAACTATAACGGTCCTAAGGTAGCGAAATTCCTTGTCGGGTAAGTTCCGACCCGCACGAATGGTGTAACGATTTGGATACTGTCTCAACGAGAGACCCGGTGAAATTATATTACCTGTGAAGATGCAGGTTACCCGCGACAGGACGGAAAGACCCCATGGAGCTTTACTGTAGCTTGATATTGGATTTTGGTACAATTTGTACAGGATAGGTAGGAGCCTGAGAACCCGGAGCGCCAGCTTCGGTGGAGGCGTCGGTGGGATACTACCCTGATTGTATTGAAATTCTAACCTAGGACCGTGATCCGGTTCGGGGACAGTGTCAGGTGGGCAGTTTGACTGGGGCGGTCGCCTCCTAAACAGTAACGGAGGCGCCCAAAGGTTCCCTCAGAATGGTTGGAAATCATTCGTAGAGTGCAAAGGCAAAAGGGAGCTTGACTGCGAGACCTACAAGTCGAGCAGGGACGAAAGTCGGGCTTAGTGATCCGGTGGTTCCGCATGGAAGGGCCATCGCTCAACGGATAAAAGCTACCCTGGGGATAACAGGCTTATCTCCCCCAAGAGTCCACATCGACGGGGAGGTTTGGCACCTCGATGTCGGCTCATCGCATCCTGGGGCTGAAGTAGGTCCCAAGGGTTGGGCTGTTCGCCCATTAAAGCGGTACGCGAGCTGGGTTCAGAACGTCGTGAGACAGTTCGGTCCCTATCCGTCGCGGGCGTAGGAAATTTGAGAGGAGCTGTCCTTAGTACGAGAGGACCGGGATGGACACACCGCTGGTGTACCAGTTGTTCCGCCAGGAGCATAGCTGGGTAGCTACGTGTGGAAGGGATAAGTGCTGAAAGCATCTAAGCATGAAGCCCCCCTCGAGATGAGATTTCCCTTGGAGTTAATCCAGTAAGACCCCTTAAAGATGATGAGGTTGATAGGTCTCGGGTGGAAGCACGGTGACGTGTGGAGCTGAGAGATACTAATCGGTCGAGGACTTATCCTATAAATAAGTTTAGAGTGATGAGTGTAGAGTTTTGAGTTGCGTGAGTAGCTCGAAGCAGTAAATACCAAATTCTAAATAAACGGATTGAATTTTACTCAAGTCTTAAATGTGTGTTATCTAGTTTTGAAGGAATGAACTTTCTTCAAATAATCTAGTAGCGATAGCGAAGAGGTCACACTCGTTCCCATGCCGAACACGACCGTTAAGCTCTTCAGCGCCGATGGTAGTTGGGGGTTTCCCCCTGTGAGAGTAGGACGTTGCTAGGTGAAAAAAACACATCCAATTATGGATGTGTTTTTTTGTATGTTTATATAAAAGAATTTAAAATAGATTATATGAATGAGATTTTAGTTAGGGTAATTTTTATGTGTGCTTCTGCGGTACTCCTAGCGTCGTATCCTCGTCGCAAAGCTGCATGTAGTTTAATTAAAGAAGTAATTCACGATGTGAATGAGGTCAGTTGCTTGTCTACAAGCTAAGCTCCGAAGCAGGCTTCCTCGTCGCAAAGTTACATGTAGTTTAATCAAAGAAGTAACTCATGATGTGAATGAGGTCAGTTGATTTCCTGATGAAAATTCTCACGAGAGAATATGACCTTTGCTTGATTAAAACGTAACCAATGTTATGTTTTTAATTTATTGGAGGAATGAAGAAACTTTAATAGAAAAGGTACTTTAGATTATTTGAAGTGTGGTGGTCTTGGTATGAAAAGAAAAACACCTAAAAAGGTACATATTATTGGTTCTGTAGGAAGTGGGAAAACAACTCTAGCGAGAACGTTGTCAACAAAGATGAAAATTCCTTTCTATGAATTAGATAACGTTGTTTGGATTAGGAACAAATCAGGGGATATACGAAGGTCTGAAAAAGAAAGAGATCAATATTTCAATAAGATCATTCAATCTGAAACTTGGATAATTGAAGGTGTCCATCATAAATGGGTGTCCAATAGTTTTCGAGAAGCGGATTTGATTATCTTTTTAGATATTGCTTTTCGGAAAAGGAAATTTAGGATAACTAAGAGATATATTTTACAAAAATTAGGGATAGAGAAGGTAAACTATAAACCAAGTTTTAAAATTTACAAAAAAATGTTTAAATGGAATGCCTTTTTTGAGAATGTTAGTAAGCCAGAAATAATAAACATGCTTTCAGAATATGATGAAAAGCTACTAATACTAAAAGATAATAGTGAGTTAGACAAGTACTTATAGATATATACTAGCTAGGAGGATTTGAATGCAGACGTTAGAAAAGTTAAGTCACCGATTTTGGTATCAAACCCCTGTATCAGAAACTGATCGCCCTATTTTAGGGCTAGTGATTGGAGAAAAAAGGTCACTCATGATCGACGCTGGAAATTCAGAAGCGCACGCGAATGAATTTCTTAAAGAACTTAGAAATCATGGAATGTCCATCCCTAGCATCGTCGTGCTGACACATTGGCATTGGGATCATATTTTTGGCTTATCTACTTTAGATATGCTATCGGTTGCTTCCACTCAAACAAAAGCTGAAATTGAAAAACTTGTTTCGTTTGAGTGGACAGATGCTGCTTTAGAAGAAAGGGTAGAGGCTGGTGTGGAGATTGAATTTTGCGCAACAGCAATTAAACATGAGTTTAAAAATGAAAGAAATATTCATGTTAAACTACCTGAGTTAACCTTTGAAGAGAGTATGGAGATTGATTTAGGTGGTGTGACGTGTTTACTTCAGCATGTAGGTGGTGATCATGCATCTGATTCCATTATTGTTTATATTAAAGAAGAAAAAATTCTCTTTTTAGGTGATGCAATATATGCTAATCTCTATTCTAGCAAATGGAACTATACGATAGAGCGAACGTTGGAATTATTAGATACCATTGACCGAATTGATGCAGAAATTTATATATTATCGCATTGGAAACCATTGACGAAAGTTGAGTACCAGAAAGAAGCAATGCTCTTAAGGCGTGTAGCTGCCTTGACTAAACAGTACCAAGGAAATTATGGTGAGATAAAGCAGGCATATCATCTTCAAGTAAATCGAGAGTTAACTGCCGATGAGTTGGAAACGATTGAGTACTTTGTGAATGGGTATTAAAAAATGGGAGAGCCTTGAATCTTGACCTAAACTAGTTCAGGCTCTTTTGGGGTGCTTTCTCACACTATACTCTTCTTTCAATAATGCAAACAGGTAATTATTGCGCCAGTCGCCTTTTACCTTTAAATCTTTCAAGAAATGTCCTTCTAAGCGAAAACCAACCTTTTTGAGAAGGTTAACTGAGCCAGCATTTTCAACATCGCATCTTGCGAACAGGCGGTGTAACTCAAAAGTTCGAAATCCTATCATAAGCAATGCTTCAACAACTTCTTTGCCATACCCTGTATGCCAATAATCAGGATGAAGGAAGTAGCCGATTTCTGCTGTTTCAGAATCGTCATCTTTTATCAGTAGTAAAGCATTGCCAATTACTTTATTAGTTGACTTTAGCCCCACTGCTAACACATAGATTTTGCGATTTTCCTCACTTTGAAAAGCAATTTGTTTCTTAAGGCTGGTTAATTTTTGTTCTTTATTAGATGGTCCCCAGGTTAGATAGAATACAACTTCAGGATTTGATTTTAATGCATAAATATCATCTAAATCATTTTCAATTAACTCGCGCAGGAACAACCTGCTAGTTTCGGTTGGTTGTAGTTTAGCGATAATAAACACCTCTCAATAAGTAACATTCCATTAGTTTTCAAGATTAACTTCAAATTTCCTTCTTTCAAACACAAAAGATCTCGATTCGAAAGTGAATCGAGATCTTTTTCTAATTATTAGCTAAAAGTGTCTGCACGGTAACAAACTTATACCCTCTTGCTCGTAGTTCATCGATAATTTTAGGTAGAGCTTCAATCGTTCCGTCTAATAGGCGTTCATGTGATTGAAAATTATGTTGCAGGATAATTCCACCTGGAGTAATATCACGTTCCACAATTTTTAAAATTTCATCTCCACTTAAACCGCTCCAATCAAGTGTGTCAACACTCCACATAATATTCCTTAGTCCTAGCTCATTTAATACAGCCACATCAGCCTTAGTAATGGCTCCAAATGGTGGACGAAATAGATCGGGTTTTCGACCAACGACTTTTTCCATTTGCATTTGTGTGGAGAGAATCTCATCTCTGACCTTGGCAGTCCAAACTCTTCTTAAATTGGGATGGTTCCAAGTATGGTTGGCAATGCCATGCCCTTCGTTAACCATTCGTTTCATTTGATCTGGAAATGCTTCAATTTGCTTTCCCATGACAAAAAATGTTGCTGGAACTCCTTTTGCCTTTAAAATATCAAGGATTTGTGGAGTGTAGTGGCTTTCTGGTCCATCATCAAATGTTAAGGCTACTAACTTCACATCTGTGTTGGCCTTCATAATAGTATTTGATTTTATGGTGATAGTGCTTGTAATAAATGTTCGGTTTAGTACAGGATCGTACCGAACTCCCATCCCGAGTTTTCTAGCTACACTGACTAGCGGCACGAAAGGCTCACCGTTAAATTCAAGCGTTTCCGTAGGTAGGGCACTTCGTTGCCAAAGCCCATTTACAAAGTCATCGGAGTAGTTTTTTCCAACAGGTAAAGCAAACATCGTATTATTTACTCTAAATACAACCGAGCGGTACTGTTCGTTCCAATCAACATAGGTACCCGTGTGTTTAAGAAAAATTGCCGGGACAAGTAAATGTCCATTTCTCATGATATATTTTGTTGTGATTGCTTGACCGTCAATAAAAATTGGCGCCTCAGGAAGTTGAGACTCATTAGCGTAAACAGGGCTTGATAGAGTTATTAGGCTAAGGAGAAAGATTACAACTATTTTTTGAGCATATGTAGGTTTCCGTATTTGCATTTTTCGTCTCCTTTATTCTTAATCAAAATGTAGCTTTCCCTAAAAATAGATTTTAAAAATGTGAGCCAGGATAAAATTGAAGTATATCTTTCTGCATCTTCTGCCTCCTTAGTAAGGAACCTGAGGCCCCACAGGCCAGCAAGCACAGAGAATGACCCACGTTAAGAGAATTTAAAAAAGCACCGCAAAATGCGGTGCAATCAGCTATAAAAACTATTTCTTCGGAAGTTCGCAACCATTTTCGTCACATACAACACCATCGGATGTAATCTGCAATCCGTCTTGCTCGATTATTTGCTTTAAAGATTGCACGAACGTTTCTGTTGGTTGAGCGCCGGTAATCGCATATTTTTTATTAATGAGGAAATAAGGTATGCTTCGAATGCCATATTCACTAGCTTCCTGTTCGTCGCGTCGAACTAGATCACCCATCTCAGTGCCCACTAGCATCGTAGCCACTGCTTCAGAATTTAAACCAACGTCTACAGCTAACTCAATTAAGGTTGAGTGATCTCCGATATGCTTTGATTCTGTGTAATACGCACGTAATAGCCGATCAGTCATTTCATGCATTATCCCTTGATTATTCGCAAACATCACCAAGCGATGAGCATCAAACGTATTTGTTAAAATCATTGTATTAAGCTGAAAATCTAATCCAACATCCTTGGCCATTTGCTCCATGTTTTGGCAGTTGTTTTTTGCTTGTTCTAAACTCATGCCATACTTTTGGGACAACTTTTCATAAATATTATAGGGAACATCTCGTTCCACATTTGGATCTAATTCAAAACAACGATACTTTACTTCAATCGGATAATCAATCTGTTTCAGGGCGTCCTCCAGACGCCTCTTGCCAATATAGCAAAATGGTCAAGCAAAGTCGGTCCACATTTCAATAATCATGCATTTTAGCCTCCCTTAGATTACTTAATAGTAGTATACCTATTATCCCTGTTTTTTGACCAATAAACTGCTTAGATGTAAATTGACTACTTTAGAAATGGATGTGATGGTAGTAATTAGTATCGATAGGTTATTCCTTTAAAAGAGGCCTTATTCGTGTTATCCTACCAAGAAGGGTTGGGAGTGCAGTACAACCAAAAAGGGAATAATAGTAGGAGGTATTCGATGTTAGAATTTATTCTAAACAATGCTGTTGGAATGATTACGATCATATTGGCGATTAATATTGTTTATGTGACTTTGTTTACGATCAGGATGATTTTCACATTAAAAGGTCAACGTTATTTTGCGGCTTTAACTAGCATAGTCGAGGTTATCATTTATATTATTGGTTTAGGTCTAGTTTTAGATAATTTAGATCGCATTGAAAATTTAATCGCGTATGCAATTGGTTATTCAATTGGTGTACTAGTAGGGATGAAAATTGAAGAGAAGTTAGCTTTGGGGTATATTACCGTAAATGTAATTACCAAAGAATATGAACCAGATATCCCCAATGCCCTAAGGGATAAAGGGTTTGGTGTTACGAATTGGGTCGCTCATGGACGTGAAGGTGAGCGTTTAATGATGGAGATTCTAACTTCGAGAAAATCAGAAAAAGCTCTATATAAAATCATAAAAGATTTAGATCCTAAAGCATTCATTATCTCCCATGAACCTAAGACTTTTTATGGCGGTTTCTGGGTAAAAGGAATTCGGAGGTAACAGCAGTGGAAAAAAAGTTAAAAAAGAAGAAGTTTGCTGTTGAAGATGGCGAGTCAATTTCCCAATGTTTAGATCGTATGGCCCAAGAAGGCTATACACCAACAAGACGTATGGAAGAGCCTGTATTTCATGAAATAAAAAAGAATGGCAAGCTTGAAACAGAGGTAAAAGCACAGAAAATCGTTTTTGAAGGCAAATTAATCGATTAAAAGCGAACGATTAACAATAGAAATTAAAAAACGTTCGATTTTCGTTGACAAATCTTCTAACAAACTGCTAAGATTAAATCGAAAAGACAATGTGATAATATTTTCCTCATATAATATTGGGAATATGGCCCAGAAGTTTCTACCTGATGACCTTAAATCGTTAGACTATGAAGGAAAGCAAATTACTTGTAGATAAAGGCTCCTATAGAAGTTAATCAAACGTTTGATTAAATTTTATTACTTTTGGAAAACAAAAGGTTTTTTCCTGTCTAAAAATCAGGGGGATCTTTGTTTTACAAGAGCCGCTACCTATAAATGATACTATCCCAAGTATTAAATTGCTTCCTCTTCGTAGAGAAAATAAGCATATTTAATCTTGGGTTTTTTGTTTAGATATTATTTTGAAATATAAAACTAGTTTAGTAGAAACGAAGGAGGATCTTATGTCGAAGCCATTAGTTGGTGTCATTATGGGAAGTACTTCGGATTGGGAAACAATGAGTCATGCATGTCGCATTTTAGATGAGTTGAATGTTCCTTATGAAAAACGAGTAGTATCTGCACATCGTACACCTGATTTAATGTTTAGCTATGCTGAAACTGCGGTGGAGCGTGGCTTGAAAGTCATTATTGCAGGAGCAGGTGGAGCGGCACACTTACCAGGAATGGTAGCGGCGAAAACAATCTTACCTGTCATCGGTGTTCCAGTTCAGTCAAAAGCACTTAACGGTCTTGACTCACTTCTATCAATTGTGCAAATGCCTGGGGGGATTCCAGTCGCAACTGTAGCCATCGGCAAAGCAGGCGCAGAAAATGCCGGACTCCTAGCAGCGCAAATGTTGGCAACTCAAGACAATACCATTGCTCTTGCGGTTATGCAAAGAAGGACGGAAATCACAAAACGAGTCTTAGAAACGAGTGAAGAGCTGTGAGAAAAATGATCTTACCTGGAAATACGATCGGAATTTTAGGCGGGGGGCAGCTTGGGAGAATGATGGCTCTTTCCGCTCGGGAGATGGGATTTGGAATTGCTGTGTTAGATCCAACAGAGCAATCACCATGTGGGCAAGTCGCAGACGTTGAAATCATTGCGGCCTATGATGATCTTGAGGGGGCAAACCGTCTTTTAGACAATTGTGCAGTGCTAACCTATGAATTCGAAAATATTGATAGCAAGACAGCTACATGGCTTGAACAAAATGGAAACTTACCTCAAGGTAGTGAACTATTAGCGATCACTCAGCATCGTGGTAAGGAAAAGCAGACCATTGAAACGTTTGGCGTAAAGGTAGCGCCATACCATCTAGTAAATTCAATCGAGGACTTAGAAGTTGCGGTGAACAAATTAGGCTTACCTGCGGTCTTGAAAACTTGTATGGGTGGCTATGATGGAAAAGGTCAGGTAGTCATCAAGAGTTTATCTGAGGTAGAAAAAGGTTATCTGGAGCTAGCTACTAAAGGAGAATTAGTGCTAGAAAAATGGATTACCTTTGAAAAAGAGTTATCAGTGATCGTCACGAGAAATGCTAGCGGAGAAGCGAAAACATTTCCTTTAGCAGAAAACATTCATGAAGATAACATTTTACATATGTCGATAGTTCCGGCAAGAGTTGATCAGGAAATTGTCGCTAAAGCAGAAGCGGTTGCTCTTCGTTTAGCAAGTTCCTTCGAATTAGTCGGAACCCTAGCCGTGGAAATGTTTTTAACGAGAGATGGCCAGATCTATGTAAACGAACTAGCGCCAAGACCACATAATTCTGGTCATTATACGATCAATGCATGTGAAACATCGCAATTTGATCAACATATCCGAGCTGTTTGTAACTGGCCGCTTGGATGTACAGATTTACTAAAGCCTGCTGTAATGGTTAATATATTAGGTGAACACTTATCGAAGGTGCTAGAAAATATTCACCAGCTTTCTCACTGCCACTTGCATTTGTACGGAAAAGCAGAAGCAAAAAAAGGAAGAAAGATGGGCCATTTAACGGTATTAGGTAACACTGTTGAAGAAGCACTAACATTCGTGGAATCATTGCAAATTTGGAACGAGGAAAAAATGGAGGTAAACAAATGATTGAACGTTACACAAGGCCGGAAATGGGCGCAATTTGGACAGAGGAAAATCGCTTTAAAGCGTGGTTAGAAGTGGAGATTGTCGCTTGTGAAGCCTGGGCTGAGCTCGGTGATATTCCTAAGGAAGATGTGAAAAAAATAAGAGAAAATGCTTCCTTTAACATTGAACGCATTTTAGAAATTGAAGCAGAAACAAGACATGACGTTGTTGCTTTTACAAGAGCCGTTTCAGAAACACTTGGTGAGGAAAGGAAATGGGTTCACTATGGATTAACATCAACAGATGTCGTAGATACAGCTCTTTCATACTTATTAAAGCAAGCGAATGAGATTTTAGAAAAAGACATTCAAAATTTTATTGAAATCTTAAAAAATAAAGCTGTTGAACATAAAGATACAGTAATGATGGGACGTACTCACGGTGTTCATGCAGAGCCAACAACATTTGGTTTAAAGCTAGCATTATGGTATGAGGAAATGAAGCGTAACCTCGAAAGATTTAAACAAGCAGCGGATACTGTAAGAGTTGGAAAAATTTCCGGGGCGGTTGGAACATATGCAAATATTGATCCATTCGTAGAACAATACGTTTGTGAAAATCTAGGCTTAGAACGAGCGTCGATTTCAACACAAACACTACAACGTGATCGTCATGCTCACTACATTGCGACATTAGCGTTAATCGGTGCTTCAATCGAAAAAATGGCCACTGAAATTCGCGGTCTTCAAAAAAGTGAAACTCGGGAAGTTGAAGAATTTTTTGCAAAAGGGCAAAAGGGATCTTCAGCAATGCCGCATAAGCGTAATCCAATTGGCTCTGAAAATATGACGGGGCTTGCCCGTGTACTTCGAGGTCATATGGTTACAGCTTACGAGAATGTAGCGTTATGGCATGAAAGAGATATTTCTCACTCGTCTGCTGAAAGAATTATCATTCCTGACGCAACGATTGCGTTAAACTACATGCTCAACCGCTTCGGTAATATCGTCAAAAACTTAACGGTATTCCCTGAAAATATGAAACGCAACATGACAAGAACGTATGGTTTAATTTATTCGCAACGCGTGTTGTTATCATTAATCGACAAAGGCATGGTTCGTGAAGAAGCGTATGACCTTGTACAGCCAAAGGCAATGGAAGCTTGGGAACGTGGCGTGCAGTTCCGCGAGCTAGTAGAAGCGGATGCCCAAATCACATCACTTCTTAGTTCAGAAGAAATTAACGATTGCTTTGATTACAACCATCATTTAAAACACGTCAATACCATTTTTGAAAGACTTGAACTAATATAATTACGAATGTCGAATTCTGAATTATGAATGAGATGAGGGGAAAGCTTCGAAGCGATACTGACCAATTCACCATTCATAATTCATAATTCATAATTAGTTTGGAGGGGCGAACTGTGGAAAAGAACCAGCTTTTATACGAGGGTAAGGCTAAGAAGATTTATGGAACTGAAAATCCAGAAGTTTTGTGGGTAGAGTACAAAGATGAGGCTACAGCTTTTAATGGCGAAAAGAAAGACACAATTGCGGGTAAATCTAGACTAAATAACTTAATTAGTACGCAAATTTTTGAAGCATTAAAAGAAGCTGGAGTTAACAATCACTTTCTTGAAAAGCTTTCGGATACAGAGCAGCTCGTTCGAAAGGTAACGATCATTCCTCTAGAGGTAGTAGTTCGTAATGTAACGGCTGGGAGCTTAGCCAATCGACTTGGGTTGGAAGAAGGAATTCAGCTTGAAGAAGCCATTATTGAATTATATTTTAAAGATGATGCCCTTGGAGATCCGTTAATTAATGATGACCACATTCGCTTTTTAAAGATTGCCACACCTGATCAATTAAAAGAAATACGCGGTATTGCCCTCCGTGTTAATCAATTTTTACAAAAGCTATTTAAAGAAGTAAATGTTAGATTAGTAGATTTTAAGCTTGAGTTTGGTGTAACAAATGAAGGCGAAATCCTGCTAGCAGATGAGATTTCCCCAGACACTTGTAGACTTTGGGATATGGATACAAACGAAAAGTTTGATAAAGATTTATTCCGTCGTAATCTTGGTAGTTTAACAGAAGGATATGAAGAAATTTTAACTAGACTAGGAGGATCATCATCATGTTCAAAGTAAAGGTATATATCACTTTAAGAGAAAGCGTCTTAGACCCACAAGGAAGTGCAGTTCGTTCTTCGCTTCATGCGTTAACATATAACGAGGTACAAGAAGTACGTATCGGTAAATATATGGAATTAACGTTAGCGAAAAATGAAAAAGATGTTGATGCTCGTGTAAAAGAGATGTGTGAGAAGCTATTAGCAAATACAGTTATTGAAGATTACCGCTATGAAATCGAGGAGGTAGTTCCTTCATGAGATTTGCTTGTATCGTCTTTCCAGGATCCAATTGTGATGTAGATATGTACCATGCGATTCGTGATGAGCTTGGAGAAGAAGTTGAATACGTTTGGCATACTGAAACGGATTTAGACCGTTTTGATGGAATTCTATTACCAGGGGGCTTCTCTTACGGAGACTACCTTCGCTGTGGTGCGATTGCTAGATTTTCGAATGTGATGGAAGCTGTTAAGAGGGCTGCTCAAGCAGGAAAACCAGTTCTTGGCGTTTGTAATGGATTTCAAGTTCTTCTCGAAGCAGGACTGCTACCAGGCGCAATGCGTCGAAATGAAAACCTAAAGTTTATTTGCCGGCCAGTAACACTTGTTGTTGAAAACAATCAGACGATATTTACAACAGGATACGATGAAAACCAAGAGATAACGATTCCTGTTGCGCACGGAGAAGGCAACTATTATTGTGATGAAGAAACTTTAAAGGAACTCGTAGCAAATCAGCAAATTGTCTTTAAATATAAGAATAATCCAAATGGGTCAATTAGTGACATAGCGGGAATTACCAATGCAGAAGGTAATGTTCTCGGAATGATGCCTCATCCTGAACGTGCCGTTGATGAACTACTAGGCAGTAAAGATGGATTAATGTTGTTTAAGTCAATTTTACGTAACTGGAGGGAAGCACATGTCCTTACTACTTAAAAAAGAACCAACTGCAGAAATGATCAAAGAAAAAGGCCTATATCGTGACATGGGCTTAAGTGATGACGAGTTTCAATTAGTTGAGGAAATTCTTGGTCGCCTGCCTAACTGGACAGAAACAGGACTTTTCTCGGTGATGTGGAGCGAGCATTGTTCGTATAAAAATTCGAAGGTATTATTGAAGAAGTTCCCAGTCACTGGCGAACGAGTGTTGCAAGGGCCAGGAGAAGGTGCTGGAATTATTGATATTAATGATGATCAAGCCGTTGTTTTTAAGATTGAAAGTCATAACCACCCTTCAGCAATCGAACCGTACCAAGGAGCAGCAACTGGAGTTGGTGGAATTATTCGTGACGTATTCTCGATGGGTGCTCGTCCAATTGCGTTGTTAAACTCATTACGGTTTGGGGAATTACAATCTCCAAAAGTTAAATACTTATTTGAGGAAGTAGTTGCAGGGATTGCTGGTTACGGAAACTGTATTGGAATTCCTACGGTTGGTGGGGAGGTTCAATTTGACCCTTGCTACGAAGGAAACCCGCTTGTAAATGCGATGTGTGTAGGATTGATTGACCATAAGGATATTCAAAAAGGGCAAGCAAAAGGTGTTGGCAACTCCGTGATGTATGTTGGTGCGAGTACTGGTCGTGATGGTATTCACGGTGCGACATTTGCCTCTGAAGAGTTAGATGAAGACTCTGATGCGAAGCGCCCGGCAGTTCAAGTTGGAGATCCGTTTATGGAGAAGTTGCTTTTAGAAGCTTGTCTTGAGCTCATTAAGTCTGATGCCTTAGTCGGAATTCAAGATATGGGTGCCGCGGGTCTGACGTCATCTTCTGCAGAAATGGCTAGTAAAGCTGGATCTGGTATTGAATTAAATTTAGACGAAGTACCGCAGCGTGAACTAGGGATGACTCCATATGAGATGATGCTTTCAGAATCGCAAGAACGGATGTTAATTGTTGTTAAACAAGGTCGTGAAGAAGAGATCAAAGAGCTTTTTGACAAGTGGGGCTTATTATCAAAGGTTGTTGGGAAAGTAACAGATGACAAAAAGCTACGCTTAATTTTTAAAGGGAAAGTTGCAGCAGAAGTACCTGTTGATGCACTTGCAGAAGATGCACCTGTGTATCATAAGCCATCAAGTGAACCTGCTTATTTCAGAAGATTCCAACAACAGGAGCTGAAAATACCAGTTGTTGCGGATCCGAAAGAAACACTTTTACAATTGTTAGCTCAGCCGACAATCGCCAGTAAAGAATGGGTATACAGCCAATATGATTACATGGTTCGCACAAATACAGTCGTATGTCCAGGGTCAGACGCAGCTGTCCTACGAATCCGTGATACCAATAAAGCATTAGCAATGACTACAGATTGTAACTCACGCTACTTATATCTTGATCCTGAAATGGGTGGGAAAATTGCAGTTGCGGAAGCTGCAAGAAACTTAGTTTGCTCTGGGGCACAACCACTAGGCGTGACAGATTGCTTAAACTATGGAAATCCAGAGAAACCTGAAATTTTCTGGCAACTAGAAAAATCAACAGACGGATTAAGTGAAGCTTGTCGTGAGCTCGAAACACCTGTTATTGGTGGAAACGTATCGCTCTATAACGAAAGAAGTGGTGTTGCGGTCTATCCGACACCTGTCATTGGGATGGTAGGACTTATTGAAGATTTAGAGTACATTACAACACAAAGTTTTAAACAGGCAGGTCATTTAATATATTTAATAGGTGAAACAAAGCCTGAGTTTGGTGGTAGTGAGCTTCAAAAAATGGTCGATGGAGAAATTTCCGGTAAATCTCCAAGCATTGATTTAGAAATCGAAAAGAGATATCAACAACAACTTTTACAAGCAATTCGTGCTGGTGTAGTAGCTTCAGCCCACGATGTAGCTGAGGGTGGATTTGCGGTTGCGGTAGCTGAATGTATCATGGACGGAAATGTTGGGGCAAAGGTAACCATTACTGGTGAAACCATTACTGCTTTGTTTGCCGAAAGTCAAAGTCGTTTTGTTATATCTGTTCCACGTGAGAAGCGTGCAGAGTTTGAAAGTATAGTAGAAGCTACTTGTATCGGTGAAGTTACGGAAGCTTGTGAACTAGTAATAGAGAATGAAAGTGGTGAATCAGTTGTTCATGTAGCGGCTACAGAGCTTCAAAAAGCTTGGAGAGGAGCAATTCCATGTTTGCTGAAATAAAAGGCCTAAATGAAGAGTGTGGCGTATTTGGAGTCTGGGGTCATCCTGATGCAGCGCAGATTACTTACTACGGACTACACAGCTTACAGCATCGCGGTCAAGAAGGAACTGGAATCGTTGTTACAGACAAAGAAACATTAAAAATTCATAAGGGGCTTGGCCTTGTTGCGGAAGTTTTTTCAAAAGGGGAAATTGAAACGTTACAAGGCATAGGTTCAATCGGGCATGTCCGCTACTCTACTGCTGGTGGCGGCGGGCTAGCGAATACACAGCCATTATTATTCAACTCACAAACAGGCAGCTTAGCACTTGCCCATAATGGTAACTTAGTAAATGCAGATAGCTTGAAACGGGAATTGGAAAACCAAGGAAGTATTTTCCAGACAACTTCTGATACTGAGGTACTAGCACACTTAATTAAGAGAAGTACTGATTTATCAATCGTTGACCGTGTCAAGAAAGCCCTAATAAAAATCAAAGGTGCTTATGCTTTCATGGTGTTAACTGAAGATAAACTAATGGTGGCTCTTGATCCAAACGGGTTACGTCCTCTTTCGATTGGAAGATTAGGAGATGCTTATGTTGTTGCTTCAGAAACTTGTGCATTTGATGTTGTTGGTGCGACATTTGAACGGGAAGTTGTCCCTGGAGAGTTAATTATCATCGATAATCAAGGCCTCAGATCTGAAAGATTTAGTGAGCCAACACAGCGTTCGATTTGCAGTATGGAATACATTTATTTTGCTAGACCAGATAGCAATGTCGATGAAATTAATGTTCACACTGCCAGAAAAAATTTAGGGAAACAACTAGCTATTGAGTTTCCGGTTGAGGCAGATGTGGTAACTGGCGTACCTGATTCAAGCATTTCTGCTGCGATTGGGTTTGCTGAACAATCAGGGATTCCTTATGAGTTAGGCTTAATAAAAAATCGCTATGTTGGTCGAACATTCATCCAACCATCTCAAGAACTTAGGGAACAAGGGGTTAAAATGAAGCTCTCAGCTGTACGGGGGGTTGTAGAAGGAAAGCGTGTTGTCATGATCGATGATTCGATCGTTCGTGGAACCACGTCAAGACGAATTGTTCGATTGCTCCGCGAGGCGGGAGCTACAGAGGTTCATGTTCGGATTAGTGCTCCGCCAATTACAAATCCTTGTTTTTATGGAATTGATACTTCATCGACATCTGAGCTAATTGCAGCAACAAAAAGCGTGGAAGAAATTAGACAAGAAATTGGTGCAGATACACTTGAATTTATTAGTATTGAAGGATTGCTAGCAGGGGTAGGTAGAAAAACCGATCATGAAAACAATGGTCAGTGCCTCGCTTGCTTCACAGGTAAATACCCTACAAAGCTTTATGATTTAGAGACAGAATCAGCAAAACCGGTGAAATGCTAAAAACCAGTTATGAGTGTTGAGTGTAGAGTGATGAGTTATTGAAGGTAAAGCTTCGAAGCAAAACTTTCAACAAACTCTAAACTCAAAACTCATCACTCAAAACTATTAATGGGAGGTTACTATGTCTAGTGCATATAAACAAGCGGGAGTAGATATTGAGGCGGGTTACGAGGCTGTTGAACGGATGAAAAAGCACGTAAGAAGGACGCTTCGTCCTGAAGTATTAGGGGGCCTAGGATCGTTTGGTGCAATGTTCGATCTTACAAGTTTTAACCACTTTAAGGAGCCTGTTTTAGTTTCTGGTACGGATGGTGTCGGCACCAAACTAATGCTAGCTTTTATGCTTGATCAGCACGATACGATTGGAATTGATGCTGTGGCGATGTGTGTCAATGATATCGTTGTTCAAGGCGCAGAACCGCTGTACTTTTTAGATTACATTGCTTGTGGCAAAGCTGAGCCTGCCAAAATTGAGGCAATTGTCAAAGGGATTGCCGATGGTTGTGAACAAGCGGGTTGTGCACTGATTGGTGGAGAAACAGCTGAAATGCCAGGTTTATATGGAGAAGAAGAGTATGACCTTGCTGGTTTTTCTGTGGGAATTGTTGAAAAATCAAAGCTTTTAACGGGAGATACGATAGGAGAGGGCGATGTTATTGTAGGTCTTTCTTCAAATGGATTACATAGTAACGGATTTTCATTAGTGCGAAAGATATTACTAGAAGATGCCAAACTAGATTTAAATAAGGTATATGGCAAGTTAAGCAAAACGTTAGGTGAAGAGTTATTAACCCCGACTCGTATTTATGTGAAGCCGATCCTTGAAGTGCTGAAGAAACATCAAATCAAAGGACTTTCCCACATTACAGGTGGAGGCTTCTACGAAAATATTCCTCGTTCTTTACCAGCTGGTTTAAGTGCGGAAATTGATTATGGTTCATGGCCAATTCCTCCTATATTTGATTTGTTGAAAGAAACAGGGGAATTATCATATCGCGACATGTTCTCTACGTTTAATATGGGAATTGGCATGGTCTTAATTTTATCTAGGGAAGAAGCGGTTGCGACAATTAAAGAGTTAGAGCAACTTGGAGAGAAGGCGTTTATCCTTGGTCGTGTCGGAAAAGGGGAAGGTGTCCATCTAGGAGGACTTTTCGAATGAGAAAGATAGCTGTTTTTGCTTCAGGGAGTGGGACCAATTTTCAAGCAATTATTGATTCAATTGAGACCGGCCATTTAGCTGCTGAAGTGGCTCTCCTTGTTTGTGATAAGCCAAATGCATTTGCCATTGAGCGAGCAAAGCAACATAAGGTTGATGTATTACAGTTTGTTCCGAAAAACTTCGAAAATAAACAGGCATTCGAGAAAATGATATTACAACAGCTTAAAGCATTAAATGTTGAGTGGATCATACTAGCAGGTTATATGAGATTAATTGGCGAAACATTATTAGAAGCATACGAAGGACGAATTGTAAATATTCACCCATCGTTATTGCCTTCATTCTCAGGGAAAGATGCGATTGAACAAGCGTTTGATGCGAAGGTAAAAGTAACGGGTGTGACCATTCACTTCGTTGATGCTGGAATGGATACTGGCCCAATCATTGCTCAAGCACCTATTTTTATAGAGTCAACTGATACAATTGCCTCGGTACGAGAAAAAATTCAAGCCGTAGAGCATCAATTATATCCGCAGGTCTTGAAAGAGTTATTACATGATCAAAAAGTTGAAAGAGAGGTTTAACTACAAATGAAACGTGCCCTTATTAGTGTTTCAAACAAGGAAGGGATTATCCCTTTTGCTAGTCAGTTAGTCGAACTAGGAGTGGAGATTGTCTCAACTGGTGGTACGAAGAAAGCAATCCAAGAAGCTGGCATTCCTGTCATTGGAATTTCGGAAGTGACTGGCTTTCCAGAAATATTAGACGGACGTGTAAAGACACTTCATCCAAATATCCACGGTGGCTTACTAGCAATGCGTGAAAGTGATGACCATTTGGCACAATTGGCACAGCATCATATCAAGCCGATTGACTTAGTGGTGGTAAACTTGTACCCATTCCAACAAACCATTGCAAAGCCTGATGTAACGTTTGCAGATGCAATCGAAAATATTGATATTGGTGGGCCAAGCATGCTTCGTGCGGCAGCAAAAAATCACCAGCACGTGACAGTTGTTGTCGATCCTCTTGATTATGAAACAGTGATTAGCCAATTAAAAGAAGGGGCTGTTTCCAAAGAAACTCGTGCTCGTTTAGCAGCAAAAGTATTCCGTCATACGGCGGCTTATGATGCGGTTATCGCTGAATACTTAACAAATGAAGTAAATGAAGAGTCTCCTGAATCTCTAACTGTAACCTTTGAGAAGAAGCAAGACCTACGTTACGGAGAAAATCCGCACCAAAAAGCTTCATTCTATCAAAAACCTCTTGGAGCTAAAAGCTCAATTGCTAATGCAAACCAACTACATGGTAAAGAGCTTTCCTACAACAATATTAATGATGCTGACGCAGCGTTAGCGCTCGTTAAAGAATTTACAGAGCCTTGTGCTGTGGCGATTAAACATATGAACCCTTGTGGAGTAGGTGTCGGTTCGACAATCGAAGAAGCTTATGACAAAGCCTATGCAGCTGATCCTGTCTCTATTTTTGGTGGAATTGTTGCCCTTAACCAGGAAGTTGACGCTGCTACTGCTCTAAAAATGAAAGAAATTTTCTTAGAGATTATTATTGCGCCTTCGTTTACAGAAGAAGCCTTAGAAATCCTAACATCAAAGAAAAACTTACGACTCTTAACAGTACCGTTCACTGCAGATGCAAAAGTAGAAAAACGCTTAACCTCGATCCATGGCGGCTTGTTACTTCAGGATGAAGATACATACGGGCTTGAAGAAGCGAACGTAACCGTTGCCACCAAGCGTGAACCAACTGAGGCAGAGTGGGCAGCGTTGAAAATGGCATGGAAGGTTGTTAAGCATGTGAAATCCAATGCGATCGTTCTAGTCAAAGATGATATGACCGTTGGTGTTGGTGCCGGACAAATGAACCGAGTAGGCTCTGCAAAAATTGCGATCGAACAAGCAGGTGAAAATGTAGTTGGATCAGTTATGGGTTCGGATGCTTTTTTCCCGATGAATGATACTGTCGAAGCAGCGGGCTTGGCAGGGGTAACCGCAATTATTCAACCAGGCGGATCAATCCGTGACGAAGACTCAATCAAGAAAGCAGACGAACTAGGCATTGCTATGGTTATGACAGGAGTAAGGCATTTTAAACATTAATAAGTTTTGAGTTAAGAGTGTTGAGTGTTGAGTTATTGTAGGTCTAGCTTCGAAGCAAAGCTCTAGGAACTCAAAACTCAAAATTCAAAACTCAAAACTCAGAAAAGGGGTGTTCTCTTTGAAGGTATTGGTTATCGGTAGTGGTGGTCGTGAGCATGCGATTGCTTGGAAGTGTGCTCAAAGTTCTAAGGTTGAACAGGTATTTGTTGCTCCTGGCAATGATGGTATGACAGAAATTGCTCAATTGATTCCAATTTCAGAAGCTGACAGTGAAGCACTCATTGCTTTTGCTATAGAAGAAAAAATTGACTTAACGATAGTTGGACCAGAGGTGCCACTATTAAATGGGCTAGTTGATGACTTTCAAGCCAATGGTCTTGTCGTATTTGGACCTAGAAAAGCAGCAGCTCTTATTGAAGGAAGTAAATCGTTTGCCAAAGAAATCATGAAAAAATATGCGATCCCAACTGGATTTTTTGAAACATTTACAGTTCCCTCAGAAGCAAAGGCTTATGTAGAAGAAAAAGGCGCACCAATTGTAATAAAAGCCGATGGTCTTGCTGCTGGCAAAGGAGTCGTTGTTGCAATGACAGAAGCAGAGGCGATAACAGCTCTTGAAAATATGCTTGAAAAAAGTGCATTTGGTGATGCAGGTAAAAAAGTAGTGATTGAGGAGTATCTAGCAGGCGAAGAGCTATCCTTGATGGCGTTTGTTCATGATGAGGTTGTTGTTCCGATGGTCGGTGCTCAAGATCATAAGCGTGCTTTCGATGGAGATCAAGGTCCTAATACTGGTGGAATGGGGGCATACTCTCCAGTTCCTCAATTTAGCCAAAGTGATGTCGAAGAAGCAGTTGAAAAGATCCTTGTACCAATGGCTAAAGCCATGAAGCAAGAAGGCAGAACATTTACAGGAATTCTTTATGCAGGCTTAATGATGACAGCAACAGGAGCGAAAGTCATTGAATTCAATGCCCGTTTTGGTGATCCTGAAACACAAGTGGTCTTACCTCGATTAGAAAACGATCTGGTTGAAACCATTCTTGGCCTTTTAAATGGTGTGCAAGTTGAGTTGAGTTGGTCAGACAATGCTGTTGTAGGTGTCGTACTAGCGTCAGCGGGTTATCCTGGAAGCTATGAAAAAGGAAAACAGTTCTCTGGACTGGACAAAATGGCTGAAGACACGTTAGTTTTCCATGCAGGCTCAAAAAAAATTGCTGGTGAATTTGTCACGAATGGCGGTAGAGTCTTGTTACTTGCCAAAGAGGCACCAACCTTACTTGAAGCACAACAAGCGGTGTACAAAGAAATACCAAAGATTGTATCAGATGCTTTATTTTATCGAAGTGACATTGGTAGTAAAGCCATTAGGCAATTGCAAAAAAATTAAGGTCGACTGCCACGTTTCTTTTTCGTGTAAAAATAAATAAGGGCTACAACACAGCCAATAAATAACACATAAACAAACATACTATCCAACGCAAATTCAAAGAAATTATTCACAATTTTCACCCCTTATTTTTATAGAGAATGCTGACCCCTCTTTGGAGTCAGCATTTTTGTTTGAAACCACGAAGCTCTACATTTGTATTAGCTAGGGTTTACAAGGTCGTCATAAGACTTCATATCTTCATCGTTTCCATTTGTCATTTCTACCATTTTTTCTTCAAAAAGATACGTTAACGGACAAAAACGAGTAATCCCCTCTGCAACTTTCATCGCTCCAGCCATAATGACCATTAGCGGTGTGCTCGTGCTGTACGGACGTTTCACTAGCTTTGAAGTGCCCCAAGCAAGCATTGTAAATCCACAGGTAAGTCTAATAAAAGAGTTAAGTAAGCCAATATTTGGTGTGATTCTTCTCATGTTTTCACAACTCCTTCGCATTCTTACAAAAATAAATAAATTGTCAATAAACTTTAATGGGTTAAACGAGCAAAATGTGTTACTATAGTGGAAACACATTTTTTACAAAAGTTGTATACTTTAAGATACTAACTATCCAAGCCTAATAAAGACTGAAGGCTCTTTTTAATAACTTTTTGCTTTTCTAAAAACGAACTAATCATGCAGAAATTATGATCTCGATATTGCTATCGATGCTGCTTGACTTAAAAAAAACAGACGAAAATAAATACGTAGAATAGGGTGATTTACATGGCAGAAAGGTTTGAGCGCTGGACTAAAAAACAAATTCGTAAGCAGCTTCAAATCCTTCGTGGTGAGGTTGCACCGACAATCTGTTTGAAAAATGCAACCTACCTAAATAGTGTGCGCAAAAAATGGCTTCAAGCAAATATTTGGATTTTTGAAGATCGAATTATATATGTGGGCGATGAGATGCCTTTAAAAATGGATACAACAGAAGTATTTGATTGTAGTAATCGCTTCTTAGTACCTGGATATATTGAACATCATGCACACCCGTTTCAATTATATAATCCCCATAGCCTTGCTGAATATGCATCAGTTCGTGGGACTACAACACTTATAAACGATAATCTTATGTGGTTTTTAAATACAGATAAAAAGAAAGCGCTTACACTTATTGAGGGACTAGATAAGCTACCTACATCGATGTTTTGGTGGTGTCGATATGATGCACAAACTGAACTTTTAGATGGCGAAGAAGTTTTTTCTTATTCAAAAATGAAGGCGTGGCTTGAACATCCTCTTGTTGTTCAAGGTGGCGAGTTAACTGCTTGGCCAGATGTCTTGAATGGTGATGACAGTATGCTTCATTGGATGCAAGAGACAAAAAAGCTGTCAAAACCCATTGAAGGACATTTTCCAGGAGCTTCAGAACGAACGCTCACCCAGATGGCCATATTAGGGGCTAATTCCGATCATGAATCAATGACAGGAAAAGAAGCACTAATGCGTTTAAATATGGGGTACACAACTTCATTACGGCATTCTTCTATTCGGCCTGACCTTGCAACAATTGTAGAGGAGTTATTAGAGCTTGGATTGGATGATTTTAATCGTGTCATTATGACAACCGATGGTTCGACACCGAGCTTCTATGAACAAGGCTTTATGGACTTATTGATATCAATAGCCATAGAAAAAGGGATACCTACAGAAGACGCGTACGCAATGGCTACGTACAATGTAGCTCGGCATTACCACTTAGATGATTATATTGGAATGATTGCACCTGGTAGGATTGCTCATATAAACATATTAGAAAAGAAAAATGATCCTCAGCCAATGGCCGTATTAGCAAAAGGGATCTGGGTAAAAAAGTCAGGTATGGATTGCTATCCAGTTGTAAACTTCCCTTGGAGTGACTATGGAGTGGCCCCGCTTCAATTAGATTGGGAGTTAACGATGAACGATATGCATTTTTCAATGCCACTTGGAGTTGAGATGGTAAATGCTGTAATCCTAAAACCATATCAAATTTCAATTGATGTGACCCAAGCAGTCATTCCACCTGAAAGTGATGAGAGTTTTTTCATGATGATTGACCGTGAAGGACATTGGTTAATTAATACTGTCGTAAAAAACTTCTCAAAAAATATATCAGGATTCGCTTCTTCTTTTTCTAATACTGGAGATATTATTATTATTGGGAAAAGCAAGAATGATATGTTACTAGCTTTCCAGGAATTGAAAATGCAACAAGGTGGTATCGTACTAGTTGAAGATGGTACTGTAATCAATCGTATTGAGCTGGAGTTATATGGAGTTATGTCTATGAAGCCAATGGAAATTCTTATAGAGGAAGAGAAGCTGCTTGTCCGTGCCTTAAAAGAAAGAGGTTATCCTTTTGAAGATCCAATTTATAGTTTACTATTTTTTGCATCGACTCATTTACCTTATATCCGAATCACGCAAAGAGGAATTTTTGACGTAAAGAAGAAAACTGTACTCTTTCCTTCGATTATGCGTTAAACTATAAAAGGAAGCATCTAAGTAAAGGAATGGTATAGAATGAAAAGGCTTACTTTAGGTTTGACTTTATTATTTATCGTTATCATAGTAGCTGCTTGTAATAATGAAGTGCCAGAAGTTCCAGATGTCGTTGAGAATGAACAAGAGTTAGAACAAGAACTAGAACCAGTGCCGGAACCAGAAAAAGAAGTATTTATAAATACCTACCCGTTAACCGGAGTCGGTACAAATGATGAGGTAAATGATCGAGTATTTGGGGTTATGATTGAAAATACTCGCGCGGCAAGACCACAATCAGGTCTTTATCAAGCTGATTTAGTGTATGAAGTACTTTCAGAGGCAACTATTACTCGATTGCTGGCGTTTTTCCATAGTGAAAAACCAGCAGTTATTGGTCCAGTTCGGAGTGCGAGAGATTATTATATTCGCTTAAATAATGGTTATAATGCTATTTACGTTTCAGCTGGTGGAAGCCCCCAAGCATTTGAAATGTTCAAAAAAGGGCAAGTAGATTTTATTAGTGGCTTAGAGTATGATGGAAGGTTTTTCTCGCGTTCGTCTGCGAGAAAAGCCCCTCACAATATGTACACAACCTATGAGAACTTACTTAAAGCCGCAGAACATTCCAAACGCTCCTTAACAGTTTCCCCACCTTCACTACCATTTTTAGATGAAGAAACTGTGGTAACTGGAGAAAAGGCAATTCAAATTGGGATTAATTATGGCAGTAGTGCCAATAATGTTCAGTATCAGTATGATAAAGACCTTCAACGCTATATAAGGATTGTGGGCGGAGAACAAAGCTTAGATCTTGAAACGAACCATCCTGTTTTGATTGATAATATCTTTATTGTTGAAATGAGCCATCGAGTCATTGATGATGTTGGTCGTAGAGCCATCGATACAGATTCAGGTGGACAAGGGTTGCTTATTCAAAATGGTGTTTATCAACCTGTTCAATGGGAAAATGTTGGGGCGCAAATTTTACCGATGAAAGATGGGGAAATTGTTGGTTTCCTCACAGGAAAGACATGGATAAATGTCGTACCGAAGTTAACCTCAAATGTGAGTATTGAGTAAAAAACAAATTGGAGGATGAATGAGATGCAAATCGATAAATTAAGAGGAAAAGAATTAGATCAGTTATTTTTATCAATCCTAAGCCTAAAAAATTTAGAAGAGTGTTATCAATTTTTCGATGATCTTTGTACGATTAACGAAATTCAATCATTAGCACAACGTTTAGAAGTGGCCCGTATGCTTCGTGAAGGCTTTACATATCAAAAGATCGAGGCTGAAACTGGTGCTAGTACAGCAACAATTTCTCGTGTGAAGCGTTGCTTAAACTATGGTAATGATGGCTATGAAATGACACTAGAACGTGTCAAAGAAATGCAACTAAACGAAGAAGTTAAATAACTAATAAACGATAAAAAGCATAGCATTGGCTATGTTTTTTTTTATTCATTTTCTAATCTATACTTGTTAGGTTCTAGGACCTCTTATATTTTAGAGGTGCGGCGGATCGAACGTGATTTTTACAAAGTTATACTGATCAGTGCTCGATACGGGGCGGATCGAACGTAATTTTTACAAATCTATCCAGATCAGTGCTCGATTGGGGGCGGATCGAACACTATTTTTACAAATCTATCCAGATCTGTGTTTGATTCGTGGCGGATCGAACTTGGTTTTTACAAATATATCCAGATCCGTGTTCAATTCGTGGCGGATCGAACACGATTTTTACAAATCTATCCAGATCAGTGCTCGATTCAGCGCGGGTTGAACACGATTTTTACAAATCTATCCAGATCAGTGCTCGATTCAGCGCGGGTTGAACACTACTTTTACAAATCTATCCAGATCTGTGCCCGATTCGGGGCGGATCGAACACAATTTTTACAAAATCTATCCAGATCCGTGTTCAATTCGTGGCGGATCGAACACGATTTTTACAAATCTATCCAGATCTGTGTTCGCTTCGTGGCGAATCGAACACGATTTTTACAAATCTATCCAGATCAGTGCTCGATTCAGCGCGGATTGAACGTAATTTTTACAAATCTATCCAGATCAGTGCTCGATTCAGCGCGGATTGAACGTAATTTTTACAAATCTATCCAGATCTGTGCTCGATTCGTGGCGGATCGAACGTAATTTTTACAAAAACTATCCTAAACCGTGCTCGAATCACATCGAATCGAACCTTACTTGGGTTGTTCCACCTGACAACTACATGAAAACTTTCTTCATAAAATTGCTAACGTACCCTATTGAGTGAAAAACAAAAAAACGAGTAAAAACCTATTATGATATCTACTCGTTATAATTATTCTTTTGATCGAATCCTCTAGCGAAAAAGTTACCTATCTAAAAAATCCACTAAACATCTTCATCATTGGCCCCATTTGACCAACCAGTCCTAAAGCAGATTGAACACCATTTCCAATTTTATTTAAATCAAACTTACCATTAGGGTCTCTAATTAGTGACTGGGGGAATTGTGGTGCTTGCTGCTGCGTATTCCCACTGTTTTGCCTACCCTGTGGTTGAAAAAAGCTATTTGAAAAGGGATTTTCTTCTTGGACATTCTGGTTGTCATAATTAAAAGGGAATGTATTAAATCCACTTAGCATTTTGCTCGAAGAATTATTTGCACCACTCATTGGATTTTGCTGTTGCATCATATTAAAGGGAAATGAATTGTTATTGCCACCCATCGGCTGCATCATGTTAAAAGGAAATGAATCATTAGTCCCGCCCATTATTGGGAATTGCTGCATCATGTTAAAGGGAAAGGAATGATTAGCGCCACTAGCTTGCTGCTGCATCATATTAAAGGGGAACGAGTTACCTGCCCCCCTCATCATCGGATGTTGTTTCACCATATTAAAGGGGAATGATCCCCCACTAGCCATTGGATGCTTCATCATTTGGCTTTGAAGCTGGAAAGGGCTAAAACCGATTTGATTATTTTTAAACATGCTTGAAAATGGAAACATATAAACCTCCTTTAATCTCCTTTAGGAAGGATATAAGGCGCATATCAATGCGACTTACACTAACTATCCCAACTAGTTTATGTATAAAAACCTAGATTGCGAGGGTGTTTAACTAGTTAGTAATAACTAAGGCCTATTTTAATAATTAGTAGAAAACAGTTGCAAAAGCACAGTCAAATGTGTGCCTGTTTCAATAATATAGTAGAGAAATAGGACAAATGGAGGGATGGAAATGACTCATCAATATTATGATATTTGCTGCAAACATCGTGGCAAGGTTGTCACGATCTATGAGAAATGTGGAAAAGTTCATGTTGGAAAGATCGTTAACGTAGATCATCAATTTGTTTATATTGAGCCAACATCTACTGGAGTAACTGGTTACGGCTGGGGGCTAGGTTGGGGTTATCCAGGTTTCGGATATCGACCATTCTTCCCAATTGCTTTAGCAGCCATTGGTGGTTTTGCATTAGGTGCTGCTTTGTTCTGGTGGTAATAAGAAAGGTGGAAAAACGGCAATCCGTTTTTTCACCTTTTTTAACTTTAAAACTCTAGGTCATGCACCTATCCTACATTTGCTCATAAAATATGAAGTGAAAAAGGAGGCGGGCGACCTATGAATATGAATAAATTTTTCCCAATGAATAACGGCGGGGGTGGTAATGGTAATTGGAAGAAGGCTTTACCAAACTTTTTAGGTGAAGACTTCTTTTCAGATTTTCAAAATTTAATTTTTGACAGTAATGGACCAAAACTTAATATATATGAAAATGGAAATGAACTTTTATGTATTTTTGCGCTACCAGGTCTAAAGCTTGAGGAAGTAGATATTTATGCATATGAAAAAACTCTAGAAGTTAGAGGTACTCTTCATGTTGACTATAACGGTTTCCGCTTAATTCAAGAGGAGATTACTCAGGGGCCGTTTAAACGAACGGTTGAGTTACCATACCCAGTGAGAGATGACAAGGTAGATGCTTCATTTCAACGTGGAGTGTTAATTATTCACCTACACCGCTTGATTAGGTCGACACCGATAAAAAAGAAAGTGAACATCCAAAACTTAGATGATGAGTGAGAGAAGCTGTATGATTTGCAGCTTCTTATTTTTTGAAAATACGTCCCTAAAAAATGGGCTAGTTCGGAAGTGAATCTTTCATTTAGTTAGGCATTTAGATAAGCCATAAGGAATATAGATAGGTTAGTATGTGCTCCTGCCTCTGCCCATTTGCAACATGAAGTACATCGGAATTGAAGAGAAAAGGATGTGATACGTGGTGGGTTTTTTCGATAATCATGGATTAAGTTTTCGAAAGAAAAAAGCCCTCGAGAGTGATCGTACAACTGATTTACTAGGAATTGAGCAAGCACAAAAGGAAGCAAAGATTCCTGAAATTGAGAATGAAAAAATTCTTCAAAGATCAGTAAAGTATGGGTTAGAAGCGGCTCCATCGATTGGTGATCGGACAATTTCAACGTTCACTCGAGAGCCTAGACCTGCATATGCAGGCATTCCGACATTTTTGAGAACACCATTTTTAGAAGATGTACGTAAAGTAGGAGAGTACGACGTAGCCTTTATTGGTGTCCCATTTGATATCGGTACGACTTACCGTGCCGGTGCCCGGTTCGGACCTGAGGCATTGCGTCGTATTTCCAAGCTCTATACGAGTTACAGCTATGAAAAAGGCGTCGATTTAGTAGAGTCACTTAAAATGTGTGATGTTGGTGATGTGTTTACAATTGCCAATATTGAAAAGAGTTTTGACCAAATTTATAAAGCAGTTTCTCACGTTTTTGCACAAGGAACCCTACCGGTGATGCTAGGAGGCGACCATGCAATTGGCTACCCATGTTTACGAGCCATTGCTGAACATGTTGATGGTAAAGTTGGAATCATTCATATGGACCGCCATCTAGATCTACAGGAAAAGGATATGGATGAGCGGATGCATACGACCCCTTGGTTCCATGCTACAAACATTCCGAATGCACCACCATCTAACCTAGTTCAAGTAGGGATTGGCGGTTGGCAGGTGCCGAGAGAAGCGGTTCAAAATGTCCGCAAGTTCGGAACAACAGCCATTTCAATTGATGATGTCGAAAAATTAGGGATTGAGAAGGTTGCAGAAATTGCCCTTGAAAAAGCATGGTCAGGTGGAGCGAAGGCTGTATACCTAAGTGTTGATATTGATAGCTTTGATGCAGGATTTGTACCAGGTACTGGTTGGCCTGAGCCTGGAGGCTTCCTTCCAAGAGAAGGCTTGAAGTTTTTAGATATTGTTGCAAGAGAAGGTATTTGCGGAATGGAGCTAGTTGAAGTGTCACCTCCGTACGATGTAAGCGACCAAACAGCATTGCTTGGTACACGTATTATTGCAGATGTTTTAGCGGCGATGGTTGATGCTGGGAAATTAGGCAAGAAGTTCTCGTAACAAATGAAAAGTCCATTTGTGGTGTTAAATACACAAGTGGACTTTTTATAAAAACCTATCAATGATAAAAATGGACAAACCAAGGGGTGATGAAATGTACGCAATAGAAATCAACAACGTTTCATATAGTTATCCGGACACAACAACAGCTATGGAAAATATCTCGTTACAGCTTCCGATGGGTGCAAAAATTGCTTTATTAGGACCTAATGGTGCAGGGAAGTCTACATTACTACATCATCTAAACGGATTGAAATTACCTCAGCAAGGCACGGTTTCTATCATGGGAATTCCTTTAAATAAAAAAAGCGCGAAATTAATTCGCCAAAAGGTAGGGTTGGTGTTTCAAGACCCGGATGATCAAGTAATCTCTGGAACTGTATGGGAGGATGTCCAATTTGGACCCCGTAATTTAGGGTTATCAGAGGAAGAGGTTGAAGCGGTTAGTAACGTTGCCTTAGGTTCTGTAGGGATGCTAGAGTTTAAGCAGAAAGCCCCATACCAGCTTAGCTACGGGCAAAAGAAGAGAGTAGCAATTGCCGGAGTATTGGCCATGAAACCTGATATCGTCATCTTAGATGAACCTATGTCTTACTTAGATCCTCAAGGCCAAGATGAGGTTGCGGCTCTACTTCAAGGACTAAATTTTATGGGGAAAACAGTTCTACTTTCAACACACGATGTCGACTTTGCTGTTTCTTGGGCTGATACGATCATCATCATGAAGGACGGAAAGCTTCTTGAATACGGTGGTCCAGAGCTGTTAGTTAATGAGGAACTAGTGAGGAATGCAAACCTTCATTTACCTCGAATTGCAAGGTTGTTCCGAATGATCCCTAACTTAAATTTAGAAAAGCTTCCGACAAATGAACAACAAGCAGCTAGGTTACTTTATAAGTTATTAAACACTCATGCAGCAAGGAATTAATTAAACGTTTGATTAAGCCTAATCGGAGTTTTAATTAAACGTATGATTAAATTACCTTACCACTTTAATCAAACGTTTGATTAATAATTCACCTTTATGACTTTATCAACTTAGGCTTACCAATTTCATAGTAAGCCTAAGTTGATAGTTTATTGATCATTAAATCCTTCCATTTCATCCATGTTTTCTAACGCTTCAGTATCGATGTCATTAAATTTTATTTCGCCTTTTTCCTCGAGTAATTTTTTCAAGTTTTCCGCATCAGTCAGTGCTGAGAGGCCGATATTAAGTGTTCCTGATAATTCTTCTACGGTGAGTTCCTGAATTTTATAATTGATGTTCTCAATATTAATCGGTTTTAGATTTTCTACCTTTTCTTTAAGTTCTTCATTTTCCTTTTCTATTTCTTCCAATTTGTTTTGTAAATTTTCAAGTTGATTCATCACAATATGTGCGTATTTATCTTGAGTTGGTAATGGAATGCCACTTTTAGTCAGTATGTGTTCTTCAGTTTCTTTTTTCTTTATCATATCCATATTTTCCACGAAACCTTCTTGATCCCAGTACTGCTGCTCAGTTAATTGATAGGCAGGATTTTGATATTGCTGAGGAAGATATGGCGTAAAGTGTTGCTGATATTGACATTGGGATGGATCCGTACACCCCAAAGAACACGGTTGATTAAGATAGTACATATAAGGCCATTGGTAGTAATACATTAATATTCACCCCTGATATAGTCTCTAACTAAGGTATGATAATTGGGCGCTAGGCGTTCATCTATTTTAAAAAAATCACCACTAATCTCAAAAACTAAAATTAGTGGTGCTGGATATGATGCTGTTTTCTTAAGGTATAAGAATTGGTGGTACTCCCAGTGGTGGATGAAACTCAATAGCCTCATCATTTTCTTCATCATTTTCAGGCTCTGTTTCTTCGTAATTTTCTTTCGGAAATTGAGCACTAGAAGCTCGATTATCTGTAAAAACAGTTTTTCCAATGTTTAAAGAACCAATGGTACTAATTGAGTTTACCCGAATATTCTTAATGTTTATTTGCATAGGGTTCTAGTCCTTTCCTGCTAATTAAATCTGTGCCTGTGCTTGGTCCTGAACATCAGGATCATTTGTAAGGTTGGCATTATTAAACTGTAAAGGTGAGAAGTTTGCATCCCCAGGTTGTAAATAACCAACATTTGATTTTATGTTTCCTTGAAAGCCTTTCATAATAGAATTACCAAAGTTCACTGATGCATTTGCTGATAAGTTATTTAGTCTAATTCCAACAATATTGTTCATATGAGTCAAAAACATAATATCCCCCTAAGGTCTTTAAATTTGTGCCTGGACTTGATCTTGCACGTCTGGATCATTCGTTAAGTTAGCGTTATTAAATTGTAAAGGAGAGAAATTCGCATCCCCTGCTTGTGCGTAGCCGACATTCATCTTAATATTTGCTTGATGTCCTTTATGGACGACATTCCCAAAGTTAATTGAAGCATTAGATGATGCACTGTTAATTCTTATCCCAAGGATATTGTTCATATGTGTCAACATATACACATCCTCCCATTTTTTGTCCTATACTCTTATCGTATGTTTTAAATGGGATGATGACACAGAAAGTGTAAAACAAAATGGTATATGGGAGAAGCCCAAAATTATGACAAAAACCTATCTCTTGAATAAATATATATTGTTATGTACCGAAAAACGTTTAGGAGGTAAGTCACAAAGTGAAAATTCATATTACGAAAAGCGGAGAAACCCTTTATCAAGTTGCTGAAAGGTACAAAGTAGATGTTAACGTTTTGTATGGTCACAACCAACATATTGCTGATCCACATAATCTTCAAGAGGGGTTGCAATTAACTATTCCTTCATTGGTAGGATTGGAGGGAGTGATGGCTCCTAAGCTAGATGGCAAAGGAAATGTTTGCGCTTATGTTGCAGATGAGCCTGTACAATATAATAAATTGAATATCAAACATTGGCCATCTCAAGACTATACGCAACCAATCTATGGAACTCATTTTAAAGAGAAAGACTTCCAGCAAGCTGAAGTTTATCCGCAATATCCTCATTACCCGCAGCATCCACAAACACCAATGCCTGTGCAGCAACAACATCGATATCCAGGGTATTATCAATACCAGCAACCAAATCATTGGAATTATTAAATAACCTGAGGCTAATTTCTTACTACTAGGAAATTAGCTTTTTTATTTTCTTTGGCAATGTTTTTGGGTCCTTTATGATACTTAAGAAGTATTAATTCCCTTTATTAGAATGCAATTGGAAAAAAGTAATTGAAAATACTCCACTTGGAATGATGAGTAGGCAGGCATTTTTTGATATAATAACCGAATGAGGATATGAGATAACAAAGGGGTTTATAAAAATGCTTGAATACCATGAGTGGAAACACGTGTTTAAATTGGATCCTAATAAGCAGATTAGTGATAATGACATAGAGAGAATTTGCGAATCGGGAACAGATGGGGTTATGATCGGCGGCAGCGATGGCGTAACTGAAGATAATATATTAGACCTATTAATGAGAATCCGACGTTATTCGGTCTCTTGTGCGCTAGAAGTGTCGTCACTTGAGACGGTCATTCCTGGCTTTGATTACTACTTTATTCCCTCTGTATTAAATAGCGGAAATGTGAAATGGGTTAACGGTTTTCATCATCAGGCTGTGAAGGAATTCGGTGCCATCATGAATTGGGATGAGATCGTGATGGAAGGCTATTGCGTGCTAAATTCAGAAAGTAAAGTCGCGGTACTTACCGACGCAAACACGGAGATAACGACTGATGATATCGTTGCGTATGCTCAAATGGCAGAGAAGATGTTTAACTTCCCTATTTTTTACATTGAATACAGTGGTGTCTATGGAGAGGTAGAAGTTGTCGAAAAAGTAAGCAGGAGCCTTGAGATAACGAAATTGTTTTATGGTGGCGGAATAGAAACATTGGAGCAAGCGAAAGAAATGGCCCAATACGCAGATACAATTATAGTTGGGAACATTATCTATGAAAATATTGAGCAAGCGTTAAAGACCGTTAAATGTAAATTGTAGAATTATCTTTGGATAGGCTATGAAGTGTTACTACAAAATAATTCTGCATTTTACATTCTTAATTTAATATATTAAAATAAAAACAGAACATACGTTTTGGTGGTGAGGGTAATAATGAATGTACAAGCGGTATTAAATGGGTTAAATAATGAACAACGAGAAGCGGTTAAGCATACTGATGGTGCTTTGTTAATTATGGCTGGAGCAGGATCAGGAAAAACAAGAGTATTAACAAATCGAATTGCCTACCTAATTGGCGAAAAAGAGGTTGCTCCTTGGTCAATCTTGGCCATCACTTTTACGAATAAGGCAGCCAAAGAAATGAAAGAACGTGTAAAGAAAATCATTGGACCTGTTGCAGAGGATATTTGGATATCGACATTCCACTCTATGTGTGTCCGAATTTTAAGAAGAGATATTGACAGAATTGGGGTAAAACGTAATTTTACCATTCTTGATCCAGGTGACCAGTTGTCAGTCATCAAGCAAATTTTAAAACAAAAAAACATCGACTCAAAGAAGTTTGAACCTAGAAGTCTTTTAGGTAGCATTAGCGGTGCTAAAAATGAATTGAAAACAGTCAAGGACTATGCGAAAACTGCTAAGGGTCCTTACGAATCGACAGTTGCGGATGTGTATGAGGCTTATCAGAAAGAGTTGCGAAAAAACCATGCTCTAGACTTTGATGATTTAATCATGACTACGATCCAACTGTTTACACAGGTTCCGGAAGTACTCGAGTTCTACCAAAGAAAATTCCAATTTATCCATGTTGACGAATACCAAGATACGAACAGAGCCCAATACATGTTAGTAAAAATGTTAGCGGAACGTTATAAAAACATTTGTGTGGTTGGGGACTCGGATCAGTCTATTTATGGCTGGCGTGGAGCTGATATTTCTAATATCTTATCGTTTGAAAATGACTATCCAAAATCAACGACAATCAAGCTAGAGCAAAATTATCGTTCGACAAAAACGATTCTTCGTGCCGCAAATGAGGTTATTAACAATAACTTTAACCGTAAACCGAAGAATCTATGGACGGAAAATCAGTCTGGTGAAAATATTGCTTGTTTTGTTGGTGATACTGAGCATGATGAAGCATATTTTGTTGTTGGAAAAATTAAAGAGTTAATGAAGGAACACGACTATAAGCTTACAGATATGGCGATTTTGTATCGTACCAACGCGCAATCTCGTGTAATCGAGGAATTATTAGTGAAATCGAACATCAACTATAATATCGTTGGTGGGACAAAGTTCTACGACCGAAAAGAGATTAAAGACGTGTTGGCTTATCTACGCGTAGTAGCTAACCCTGACGATGATATTTCTTTACGAAGAATTATAAATGTTCCGAAACGAGGGATTGGCGCAACGACCGTTGATAAGATTGCAGAATTTGCTGCATCGCAAGGAATTTCAATTTTCCAGGCGTTACACGAAGTTGAGCAAATGGGCTTAGCGAAAGGTGCAACAAATAAACTTGTAGAGTTTATCGATCAAATGCGGGGTTGGGTTCAGTTAGAAGAATATTTATCAGTGACGGAACTTGTTGAGGAATTACTAGATAAAACAGGTTATCGTGAAATGTTAAAAAATGAAAAAACGATCGAAGCCCAAAGTCGTCTTGAAAATATTGATGAATTCCTGTCAGTTACCAAAGAGTTTGAAAAGAAGAACGATGATAAATCGTTAGTAGCCTTCTTAACAGACTTGGCACTTATCGCTGATATCGATAAAGTGGATGAGGATGAAAATGAGCAAAAAGACTCAGAAAGAGTGTTGTTAATGACGCTCCACTCTGCAAAGGGATTAGAATTTCCAGTTGTCTTTTTAATAGGTATGGAGGAAGGAGTTTTTCCTCACAGCAGATCTCTTTTTGAAGAAGAGGAGATGGAAGAGGAACGAAGGCTTGCCTATGTGGGAATTACCCGAGCGGAGCAACGCCTGTATTTATCTTGTGCGAAAATGCGAACTTTATTTGGCCGCACAAATACAAATCCGCAATCTCGTTTCATTAAGGAAATTCCTAGTGAAGTATTAGATTCACTTAATGAGGAAAAAGAAGCAGCGCCGGCGTGGGCTAAAACGTCTCGTTCAATGTCTACTAGCGGCGGAGGCTTTGCTGCCACGCAAAGACAAAGAATGACAACAACGTCGAAACCACAAATGACAACTACAGGTGGAGATCAATTCACATGGCAGGTAGGCGATAAAGCAGAACATAAAAAGTGGGGGATTGGTACGGTTGTGAGCATAAAAGGCTCTGCTGAAAACGTGGAGTTAGACATTGCCTTCCCACAACCAATTGGAATTAAGCGCCTAGCTGCTAAATTCGCTCCAATTACAAAAGTATAATGTAGAATTCAAAGTGTAGAATGTAGAATTGGTGCTTCTAAGTATTACTAGCAAAAACTCTACCCTTTACACTCTACACTGTAAAGGAAGAAAGGAAGAATGGAACGTATGGAAGCTGAGAAAAGAATAGCTGAACTAAGAGAAACGCTTGAGGAATATGGTTATCACTATTATGTATTAGACAAACCGATTGTGTCCGATGCTGAGTACGATAAAGCGATGCATGAGCTTATTCAGCTTGAACGTGAAAATCCAGAGTTGATTACGGAGGATTCGCCTTCTGTTCGAGTCGGTGGCGAACCGCTCCCTTACTTTGAAAAGGTTCAACATGATATTCCAATGTTAAGCTTAGGGAATGCGTTTAATGAACAAGACCTTCGAGATTTTGATCGTCGTGTGTCTGAAGGATTTGGTGAACCTGTCTCTTACGCTTGTGAGCTGAAAATTGATGGACTTGCTGTATCGTTGAGATATGAGCAAGGTCGTTTCGTTCTAGGTGCAACAAGAGGTGATGGTACAACGGGAGAAAACATAACGAATAACTTAAAAACAGTACGTTCCATTCCAATGAAATTGAAAGAAGCGGTAAGCCTTGAGGTTCGTGGCGAAGCGTTCATGCCCAAGAAGTCCTTTGAAAAATTAAATGAGGCAAAACGAGAAGCAGGGGAAGAGCCGTTCGCCAATCCCCGTAATGCTGCAGCGGGTTCACTGAGACAATTAGATCCTAAGATTGCAGCAAAAAGGAATTTAGACATCTTTCTTTATTCTCTCGCACAAATTATTGATAAAGAGCTGCCTACACATACAGCAGCACTTGAATATATGAGTCAGCTAGGGTTGAAAACAAACAAAGAGGCTAAACATTGCAAAAATATTGATGAAGTCATTGAATATGTTGATAGTTGGCTAGATAAGCGTCCGCATCTACCTTACGAAATTGACGGAATTGTTATTAAAGTAGACTCTCTTGAAGCGCAAAAAAAACTAGGCTTTACGGCAAAAAGTCCAAGATGGGCGATAGCTTATAAGTTCCCTGCTGAAGAAGTAGTGACTACTCTTGAGGGAATTGAATTAAGTGTTGGGCGCACTGGTGTCGTGACTCCGACAGCTTTATTGACGCCAGTACAAGTCGCAGGGACAACAGTCAAACGAGCTTCATTGCACAACGAGGATTTAATTCGTCAAAAAGATTTAAAAATTGGAGATAAAGTTGTTATTAAAAAAGCCGGCGACATCATTCCGGAGGTTGTAAATGTTCTTGAAGAATTACGAACAGGTAATGAAGAAGAGTTTCGGATGCCCACTCATTGTCCGGCTTGTGAAAGCGAGCTTGTTCGCCTAGAAGGAGAAGTGGCCCTTCGTTGTATTAATCCGAAATGTCCTGCCCAAATCCGTGAAGGTTTAATTCATTTTGTATCAAGAAACGCGATGAATATAGACGGACTTGGGGAACGTGTGATTACGCAGCTTTTTGAACACGGGCTAATTAAGGACGTCGCGGATATTTATAAACTACAAAGAGATGAACTCTTAAATCTTGAGCGTATGGGTGAAAAATCAGTGGATAACTTGTTAAGTGCGATAGAGGCTTCTAAAGAAAATTCATTAGAGAAGCTGTTGTTTGGCCTTGGCATTCGTTTTGTTGGTGCTAAAGCAGCAAAAACCTTAGCTCAATATTTTGAAACGATTGATCACCTTCAAGAAGCGAGTGAAGAAGAGTTAGTAGCGATTAATGAAATTGGTATAAAAATGGCAGAGTCAATTGTACGTTATTTTAACTTGCCTGAAAGTTACGAGTTAATCAATGAGCTTAAAGCCTCAGGTGTAAATACCAATTATAAAGGTCAAAAGATAGAAATAGTCGGCGATTCAATCTTTTTAAATAAAGTTATCGTACTAACTGGTAAACTAGAGATTTTAACAAGAGAAGAAGCAAAAGAAAAGATCGAAGCCCTTGGTGGGAAAGTTACGGGGAGCGTTAGTGCTAAAACGGATCTTTTAATTGCTGGAGAAAAAGCAGGTTCAAAGCTTACTAAAGCAGAAAGCTTAGGGATTGAAGTATGGGATGAGCAAAAGCTAATTGAGCAATTAAATAAATAGGATGGGGCTGGTTGGCAGTTGTGTCAACCGCTCTCCTTTTGTAGTTTATGGTTGAGGAGGGTTGTTGTATGAAACGCTTATTAAGTGTATTAGTGATTGCACCGCTTGTGTTAACGGGTTGTATTGGTATCCTTGAAAAGGAAGATGAAATTATCATAGTTGAGGAAACAGAAGCTGATGAACAAGTTATTATTAGTCCAAACTTAAATACACCTGAAAACTATTATAGGACCGTTTTACATGAAGGGGATTACCGACATAGTGAAGCAAGGGGATTAGTACCGCATGCGATTAATAACCGTATCGATATTAATCAGTTAGAAATTGGGTTGATGGAGCTAGCTCAAACAAGATTTCCGCAAGACCAGTATTTTTTTCAAGAGGGACAGTATTTAGAAGGGGCCTTAATCAATCGTTGGTTGCGTAGGTATGACCCAGACAGTGAAAGTCATCGTGAGGGATTAAACCCACCTTTAGGTGAGGGAGACACGGCAAGAGAGAAACATGAGAACCAACCATCCTACTTGTCTCATATCATGGAGCATAACTATTTACGAGAAGTCGATGCGGGGACCATTGAATTAGGGGGCTTAGTTCTAGGGATATCCTTGAATTCAGTTTATTACTATCAAACAGAAGCCTACGGAACTGTCTTTGACTATGCTTTAGATGAAGAAGAGATTTTTGAAGAGGGAAAACGGATTGCTATTGAGGTCTTAAATCGTGTTCGTGAGCGCGATAATTTAGCCAACGTCCCTATTATGATTGCTCTCTACAAGGAGGAACGAAGACAGTCAATTGTCCCAGGGACCTTTATGGCACTTACAGTAATTGAACCAGGGAAACGGATTGAGAAATGGGAAACAGTGAGTGATGCCCATTATTTCTTTCCTTCGAGACAAGCTACGACTGATTTCCGAGAGGAAGCGACTCGATTTGATAACTTTAAGCAAGATATTGATGGCTTTTTCGACAATTATGTAGGGATTGTTGGAAGAGGAAGATATAAGAACAATCAGATCCAAGAGTTAACAATTGATATAAATCTGCAAACGAATGGTAAAGCAGAAATTATCGCAATGACTCAATATGTTACAGACCGAATGAAAAAGCATTTTCCATCAACCTTAACTATTCAAATTTATCTAACCTCTTTGGAAGGCCCCGAAAGCATCATTGTCCGTCATGCTGATGAGGAGCCATTCGTTCATATTTTTAGGTAGAGCAATAAGCATATCGATTTCGGTATGCTTTTTTCATGTGTAAAAAATTGAAATTTCTGTAAACTAACGAAACTTTTGCAGAACTAATTCGTATATATGTTATGTAGCGCACTTTCACGATCTCGAAAATCAATATAAGAGAGGATGATTGGATGCAAGAACGGTGGGTAAATAAGCTCCTTGATGAAAAGTACTATGCTGGTTTTGGGACGCGAATGATTGGGATGTTTTATGACCTAATCACATTGTCTGTTGCCATAATCGTGGTCGGAACAATCACTACAAGGTGGATGTTTGGCCAAACCAATGCTCCGGATGTAAATAATATAGAATTGGTTCGTCAGTATATGTGGGAGCATGAGATGCATTTGTTTGTCATTAACTGGCTTGTATTAGCAACAGTTGCGATACTGATTCAATATGTCCTTCCGACCTTTTCAAGACAAACAGTTGGAATGAAGATGCTGGGCCTTTATTTACGTGATGAGCATGCCAAAGAAATTAGCAAAAAGCAATATCTAAAACGTGAGTTGATGAAGTTATACTTGTTTCCGACAATTCTATTTTCCATAGGGAACCGGAAACGACCATTATATGATGAAAAATCAAAAACGTATTTATTAAAATAGAGAGGGGGAAAGCAATGTCTATCATCAAAAAAAGTGTTCTATATGGCGTCGCATTTCTCTTTTCACTATTCTTATATTTCATGTTTGTTTTTCCACACGTTCTCTCGGGATTCCTTGAAAATCACCAGGTCATTCAAGGGTTAATTTTTTTGCTTATATTACTGTTCCCAATGTTTATTGCTTGGCTATTTGTAACAAGGGGCAAAGTCGCTTTCTTCATTTCACTCCCTTTTTATTTACTTGGGTTATTTCTCTTATATCGAGGCTTCTATCTAACGGGGCAATTCTCAATGATAGATTACCTTTTTCAAAGAATACAAAGTGTGGGTGGAAATGAAACTTCAAGTAGTGTATCGGGATCATTTATAGGTTTGGAAAGTTTTCTCCTCTATATTTTTGTCAGCGAGTTTGGGATTTTGTTAGGATATTTTTTATGTAAACCAATCAAAAGACACGGGTAAATTTTCATGGAAGCAATCTAATTTAGATATGCTTCTTTTTTTCGCCTATTTAGACAAGATTGCGTCTATTATTTTTTAAGAAGTAATATATATAATGTGGAGCTGTTTTCCAATAGTCAATGATTTTTTCTGCTTTTTTTAAAAAAATTCAAACTTATTTAAATTTATCTGTCTGAATATATATTCCTATATAACTATGAAAACGCTTTAATAAGCGTAAAATTTGTATAAAAATACGTTTAAATTTTTCTGGAATAATATTTAGAATGTTCTTTCTTTTATTTTATGTTATATTTTCAACTATCCTCTTATAAGGATTAGTTATCAGTAAAAAAAGAATTTTCGATCAAATGTATAAAGGTGAATAAAAAAATATGTCGAATATTAGACATAGGAGAAAATGGAGGTGAAAAAGATGGAGCATGCATTAACAGCCGCAACCTGGTTTTGGTTGTTTATCCCAATGCCACTATTGATTGTCTTATCGATTGTCACTTATTTCACTGAAGGGAGAGAGTAGAATTGGAAACTGCAACTTTAGTAACATTTATAGTTTATCTTGTCGGGATGTTAGCCATTGGTATTGTCGCATATCGAATGACTAGTAATTTATCAGACTACGTATTAGGAGGAAGAAGATTAGGTGGCGGTGTGGCTGCTCTTAGTGCTGGTGCTTCAGACATGAGTAGTTGGCTTTTATTAGGTTTACCGGGCTACGCTTACGTAGCTGGGATGGAAGCAATTTGGATTTCAGTAGGTTTAGCGGTAGGGGCCTATTTAAACTGGCAGTTTATTGCATCGCGTTTACGTAAGTACACAGAAATTGCTGGTGATTCAATTACTGTTCCTGACTTTCTAGAAAATCGTTTTCGAGATAATTCAAAAATACTTCGTGTTATTTCTGCTTTTGTTATTTTAATTTTCTTTGCTTTCTACACTTCGTCAGGACTTGTTGGTGGAGCACTATTATTTGAAGCATCATTTGGTCTAACCTACACTCAAGCATTATGGATTGGTGCGATTGTAATTATTTCATATACTTTCTTAGGTGGCTTTTTAGCAGTAAGCTGGACGGACTTCTTCCAAGGAATTTTAATGTTCTTGGCGTTAATCATTGTACCAATTGTGGCGATCTCAGAAATGGGTGGTTGGAGTGAAACAGTATCTGCAGTTGGTAATGTTAATCCAGAATATCTAGATGTATTTGCAGGTGTGTCAACTATGGGGATCATTTCTCTAGCAGCCTGGGGCCTAGGTTATTTTGGTCAACCTCACATCATTACACGTTTTATGGCGGTTAAATCATCGAAGGAAATTCCAAAAGCAAGATTAGTAGGGATGACATGGATGGTTCTTGCTTTAATGGGAGCAATCTTCACTGGGTTTGTCGGGATTGCTTATTTCTCAGCGAATGGCCCTGCAGATGCGTTAGCAGATGGTGCTCATGAAACTGTGTTCATCTTATTTACGCAATTGCTATTTAACCCGTGGGTTTCAGGGTTCTTACTTGCAGCTATCTTAGCAGCAATCATGAGCACAATTGATTCTCAATTACTTGTATCTTCAAGTGCGATTACAGAAGATTTCTATAAGGCTATTTTTAGAAAGAATGCCAGTCAAACAGAATTAGTTTGGATCGGTCGATCTGGAGTTATCCTAATTGCACTTATCGCAATTATTTTAGCCTACAACCCAGAAAGCTCAGTGCTTGATCTTGTTTCATATGCCTGGGGTGGATTTGGAGCAGCGTTTGGTCCTGTAATTATCCTAGCCTTGTTCTGGAGACGTATGACTCGTAATGGTGCCTTAGCTGGTATGCTCGTTGGTGCGCTTACAGTCTTTATCTGGAGTGAGTTAAGCGGTGGTTTATTTGACCTTTATGAAATTGTACCAGGATTTATCTTTGCTTGGATTGCAATTATGGTCGTGAGTTACATTGATAAAGAGCCAGCACAAGAAATTCTTGAAGAATTTGATAGTGTAAAAACAAGTAAAATCTAATAGGTACCTTAATCAAGTTATAACAACCTATATGCAGTTACGTAGTTTTTACGCAACTGCATATAGACTTTATTAGCAATAATAATAAATTAAATTTGATGAATTTCATAATCCATTTTTCTCACACTAGGTAATTTGGTGCGACTATTTAATAAAATTTATTGGATTAAGAAAAAAATCAGTGGTTTTCGTCGCCAGTGATTTTTTTTTGAAACTATTTAAGTTAAAATACGTAAGTAATAGATGAATAAGACATAATTAACTTATATTAGTAAAAATAGGAGGGATTTCCTTGTTTGAATTTTTTAAACGAATTAAAACAGTTGTAAGCTCTGAGCTTTATACCATGATTGAAAAAGCAGAAGATCCAGAGAAAATGTTAGATCAGTATGTTAGGGAAATGGCTAGTGAAATTCGGGAGGTAGAAACGGCGACAGCAAAGATGATTGCCGAAGAAAAGTTATTTAATAAAAAGGTAAATGATGCTAGAGAATTGGTAGAAAAACGTGAACAACAAGCGTTAGCTGCTTTAGGAGCAGGAAATGAGGATTTAGCGAGACGTGCTCTTGAGGATAAAGCGAGAGTGGCATCAGAGCTAGCACAGCTAGAGCAATTGCATCGTGATACGGCCCTTCAAGCAGAGGACCTTAAAGAGAAGTTAAAACGAATGAAATCTGAATTCAGAGAAATGGAATTAAAGCGTGATACCTTAAAAAGCAAGGCCGGTGCAGCAAAAGCAAAAGCTCAAATGAACCGCTCGTTGTCTTCCTTAAATCAAGGAGGGTCAAAACAAGGCTTCGAACGAATGGAAAAGAAAGTTATGCAGTATGAGGCGGAAGCTGAAGCAAGTGAAGACTTAAGAGTCGCAAATCAAAGCTTAGATAAAGAGCTTGAAGGTCTTGAAAAACAAAGTGGTATTGACCTAGAGTTGGCAAGGTTAAAAGAAAAACTTAAAAGTGAATGAGGGTAAACCATGGAGCTTTTCGGCTATTCCTTAGAAACAATCTATTTGTTCAGTCTTATTTTAGGTGGAAGCTTAACATTACTCTATATTTTATTCGGTGATTTATTGGAAGGGATCTTCGAGTCAATATCTGAAGGTCCCGTAAATCCAACAGTCGTTCTGGCGTTTATAACCATTTTTAGTGCGATGGCTTATTTGATGGAGAAGTTAACTTCCGTTCATAGTTTCATAGTCTTTTTAGCATCTCTTGTCACTGCACTCATTTTAGTGACGTTGTTAAATGTGTTCATTTTAATTCCACTTTCTCAAGCCGAGGCGACGATGGCCTATTCTGATGAAGACTTAAAAGGTCGGATTGGTAAGGTGATTACCTCAGTACCTGTCGATGGTTTTGGAGAAGTAATGATTCAAGGGTACGGTGGCAACATCGCCAAGTCTGCGGTTAGCTTCGAAAATGAAGCGATTCCTTATGATACAGATGTATTAGTAATTGAAGTGAAAAACGGGGTATTACATGTGGTGCCTCATGAAAAATTCGATTAATTGGAGGTTATTATGGATTTAATTTATATTGTTGTAGGTATTGTAGCATTTTAATTTTAGCTCTTATTGGTGTATTTGTAACAAAATATCGTACAGTTGGCCCAGATGAGGCTCTAATTGTAACTGGTAGTTATTTAGGTGGAAAAAATGTTAACATTGACGAATCTGGCAATAAAATAAAAATTGTTCGTGGTGGCGGTACATTTGTTTTTCCAGTATTCCATCAATCAGCATCTTTAAGTCTATTATCTAGTAAAATTGATGTTTCTACTCCAGAGGTTTACACAGAACAAGGTGTACCTGTTATGGCTGACGGAACAGCGATCATTAAAATTGGTGGCTCAATTGGTGAAATAGCCACTGCTGCCGAGCAATTTCTAGGGAAAACAAAAGCAGATCGTGAAAATGAAGCAAAAGAAGTGTTAGAAGGTCATTTACGTTCAATCTTAGGTTCGTTAACGGTTGAAGAAATTTATAAAAATCGGGAGAAGTTCTCGCAAGAAGTACAACGAGTTGCATCACAAGATTTAGCGAAAATGGGTCTTGTCATTGTTTCATTTACAATTAAAGATGTTCGTGACAAAAACGGTTACTTAGAATCACTTGGGAAGGCACGGATTTCTCAAGTAAAGCGTGATGCTGACATCGCAACAGCGGAAGCAGATAAAGAAACAAGAATTAAGCGTGCTGAAGCTGACAAAGAAGCGAAACGTGCTGAATTAGAAAGAGCAACGGAAATTGCTGAAGCTGAAAAGGTTAATAAATTAAAAGTTGCTGAGTTCCGTAGAGAACAAGATGTAGCAAAGGCACGAGCTGACCAAGCGTACCATTTAGAAGAAGCTCGTTCGAAACAAGAAGTAATGGAACAGCAAATGCAAATTCAAATTATCGAGCGTCAAAAGCAAATTGAATTAGAAGAAAAAGAGATTCTTAGACGTGAAAAGCAATATGACTCAGAAGTGAAGAAAAAGGCTGATGCTGATCGTTATGCAGTTGAGCAAGCAGCTGAAGCTGATAAAACAAAACAATTTACTGAAGCGGATGCTCACAAATACCGTATTGAAGCAATGGCGAAAGCCGAAGCTGAAAAAATTCGTCTTGACGGTACTGCGAAAGCTGCAGCTGAAAGAGCGAAGGGTGAAACAGAAGCGGAAGTTATTCGCTTGAAAGGTCTTGCTGAAGCAGAGGCTAAAGAAAAAATTGCTGAAGCTTATGAGAAGTACGGTCAAGCAGCAATGCTAGATATGATTTTAGAAATGCTTCCTACTTATGCGAGAGAAGTTGCAAGTCCGTTATCAAATATTGATAAGATTACAATTGTTGATACAGGTTCAAGTGGTGAAAACGGTGGTGCTAATAAAGTAACTGGTTATGCAACAAACCTTATGTCAACGTTGCAAGAATCTTTAAAGGCATCTTCAGGAATTGATGTAAAAGAATTAATTGAGAACTTCTCTGGCAAAGCGAATGTGAGAGCGAGTATTGATCAACTTTCGAATGAATTAGCTGCTTCTAAAAGTGCTCCAGTTGAAAAAATACAGAAGAGTAAGTGTCAAAGCCAGAACCTTTTCCGGGTTCTGGTTTTTTATGTGTTTGTTTTATAAATTTGAAACATTTACCAATATGAATACGTCAAATATAATAAAGGGGGTGATAATCATGACTATTAGAATGATAGTACTGGCCATACTTGCTTCGTTTCTTCTCGTGGGCTGTGGCAAAATTGAGGGTAATAACATTGATTTGAAGACAGAAAGATCTATGAACGAAGGCTTTCCACCAACCATCACAGGCTTTGTTGAAGCAAATGGTACCCAATATGAAATGGAGCAAGGCGGTTTTAAATGGGAAACCAAAGAACAAACAGTGATGACCGATGCAGCTTCTCCAAATCAAATTGCAGAAAGATATGAAGCAATTCTTTTAGCTCCAAAAACAGAACTGACCTTTCAGATAGACGGTGAACCATATGTACTCGTTTATTTATGGGAGAGTGACGAGAGAGGTAAGGAAGTTGCTTTAAGTAATAATCAATTTATCCTACCAGAAAAGAAAGGCAGATACGTTTATGAATTAGTCGCGAATTGGTCTAGCTATGGTAGTGAAAAGGCTCGTGGCGAAGTTTCTTATACGTTTGTGGTTGAAGTGGAGTGAGGAATAGAAAGGTAGATGAGTAACGTATGAAAATTCATATCATTTTTTTAGCGTTAGCATTTATTCTGTTCGGTTGTTCAACAGGTGGGGTGACGGGAAGTTCACCTCCTAAAGTTTTTCTTGAGATTGATAACCAAAACTATGAAACCACTCTTGGTACGTATTGCTGGAATAATGGCTGTGTTGATACAATTGGTCCGGTGGAACTATTGGAAGGGAAAGAGCCGATTGTGGTCATGCCAGGGGAGACAATTCGCATCGGGATGAACTATAACCCGAAACCTAGCGTAGTAAGTTTACAGCAGTTCAAAGATATCCAACAAACTGACATTGAAATTAAGAATAATCAAATCACAGCACCGCTTGAAAAAGGGGTTTATTATTATTCTTACGGAGTCTGGTGGCTCGATCAGAAGACGAATGTGTCACATGGTGATGCGTTCTATGCATTCGCAATTGAAATCAAGTAGGGATGTGAACGATGAAAAAGCATGTGGAAGAAACGTTTAATAAGCTTGCGGTGATCTATGAACATCATGTCGATGAGACGAGCCTATATAATAGTGAATATGAACGACCGGCAATGCTTCAAGAACTTCCTCAGGATTTACGAACAAAGACAGTGCTTGATGCAGGTTGCGCAGCTGGTTGGTATACAGAGCAACTAGTGAACAGAGGTGCAAAGGTAATTGCTACTGATCTGAGTCCGCAAATGGTAGCAGCAGCTAAGAGACGCGTCGGGTCAAAGGCTGAGGTGATCTGTCTGGATTTGGAAGCCGATCTACCATTTGAAGATCAATCGTTTGATGTGATTGTCAGTTCATTAACGTTACATTATATAAAAAACTGGCGCTCAACCTTTCGAGAGTTCCGTAGAATTTTAAAACCAACGGGTGTGCTATTGTTTTCCATTCATCATCCTTTTATGGATCTAAAACTTTCGGAGAATGGCGATTATTTTTCAATAGAGTTACTTCTTGATAAATGGAAGAAGCAAGGGGAAATATTCACAGTTCCTTTTTATCGTCGGCCGCTTCACTATGTCATTAACGAAACAGCAGCCTTATTTCAAATCGAAAAAATAGTTGAACCACAACCGACGAGCAAGTACAAAGTTAAATCTCCAGAAAGTTATGAAAAGCTAATGAAAAATCCACATTTTATGATTGTAAGGGCACGTAAGGGGGAGATAAGATGAGGTTGAAGCTATTGTTTTTTGTCCTATTATTTCTATTAGTCGGGTGTAGCGTTGAAGAAGAAACAATCATTGATAGTGAAGATAAAGTAACTGAAAGCGTTCTGAAATCTCCACCTAAGTTGTTTGTTACAAGTGGAGAAAATTCAATAAGAGCGCGTCATGGAGTTTACAGTTGGAGCTATGCACTCAAGGATGGAACCCATACAGGCATCGAGGCGAGTGCGGATGCACCACCGGGGATCGTTCAAAAGGTCCCGTTAAATGTCGATCGGAATGATGAGCTTAGCTTAGATTTTGAGATCGAACCTTATAGATATCTCATCCGAACCTGGGATGAAGACAATACTATTACTGGTGAGTTCAAAAGCATAGACCTGACCGAGCATGAAGGAACAGTGATTTTTGAGGTGCTTGCCTACTTTGAACAAGGTACCGTTAGCTATGCGTTTTTGGTCAATGTTGAATAGGGTGTAATCAGAAGTTTAGGGTAAAATAAATTCTAAAAGACGCATCCTCTAATATAGGAAGGCGTCTTTTCTATCAGAGTTAGGTATTTATAGCAAGGAAGGGAAGTATAAAAAACATGATTATACTAGAAACTGAAAGGTTAGTCTTGCGGAAGTTTAGGGCAGATGATGTACCGTTTCTATATGAGATCTTTTCTGATCAAGAGACAATGGCCTATTACCCAGCCCCGTTTAGCCAAGAGAAAACGGAGAATTGGGTGAAAAGAAGTCAAGAACGATACCGGGCTGATGGCTATGGTCTCTGGGCTGTTTGCAGAAAGGATACTTTAGCGTGCATCGGCGATTGCGGTTTGGTCAAACAAGAAGTAGACGGCAAGGCAGAAGTTGAAATTGGTTACCACATCAATAAACGGTATTGGTCGAAGGGATATGCAACAGAGGCAGCATTGGCTTGTAAGGAATATGGCTTTGATAAATTAAACTTGGATAAGGTAATCAGCATCATCGACCCAAATAATAAGCCATCCATCCGGGTGGCCGAAAAGATTGGCTTCACCAAGGAAAAGGAATCTTTTATCTTTGGGAAAAATCATGAGATCTATTCGGGGGTAAAGTAAGCCTAATTATTATAGTTTATTAATAATGAAAGGCTGTTTTCAAAAAGTTTGTTGCTTTCGTAAAAATCCCAAAAGCCGGATTTTTACACAAAATACTAAGAATTCGCCACTAATTTAGTAAGTACTGCTCTTTTCATACTTAATTTATTGGGTGATATCTTCATCTAAGGTATTTTTCCAATTAATTTAGAGTGAAAAAGCAACAAGTTTTTTTGTGCGACGAGTATCCGCAGGAGCAATGTTTACGAAAAGAGCCTAATGAAAAAAGGGTGCCTGATGAGAGTTCTGCAAAAAACGAGATCTTTAAGTATAAGCTTTTTTTTCACCATTTTTTACATTTGCAGACTCTCCTTATGGGACCCTTCATAATTTAATTTATCCCTAGAGCTGCTTTAGTTACCTTAAAGTCGTTTAAGTACTGCTTTTCCGAAAATTCGTCTTGCTGCTCAATTAACAAAGCAAAAGTCTTCGTAAGTTTAATCGTATCGACAAAGACACTCTCGATTTCTCTAATTCTTTCAAATTCATTAGCGGTAAGAGTTCTGTCACCTTCTTTAAAGGCTCTTCTTTTAATACTGTTAATCTCACCCATCCATTTCTTTTCATATAACATAATTGCTACTTTCTCATCATGAGTTAAATTTCTCTCAGTCTTTTTCGCTTTCTCAATAGTTTTAAAAACTTCGAATGACTCATTAAATAGTTCTTTGTCAATTTTAAGTGGATTGTCCTTATTTATATAGATAAATAGAGCGATACAAGCAAAAAGAGTTGCGAAAAGTCCGATAAGATTTTTATTTTTAATAGTAACCACCTCCTTGTACTAAAATTTTATGTACAAGGCTACGGCGTTATGATACAGGCCAACAAATACTAAACGTTCTTTTTAAAGGCTGTTTTCGTAAACTTTGTTGCTTTTAAAACCAAGCATTCGCTTGGTTACGACCTAAAAGCTGATAGCAACAATCTTTAAGAAAAGCGTTTTTAATGCTCTTTCGTATAGTTCAAATCATTTGTAATAATTGTAAAAATAGATACCTTGTATGCATAAGTATTAGCAAAGGGGTGTTTATCCATGAGAGGGTTTAGGTCTAACAAAAGGGGAACGTTTCGATTTCCAATAAAAAAACGAAGAGGGCCAATGTCCTTTCGAACGATACTTTTAGTATCTGCTTTCATCTTTATTTTTCTGACAATCCAAGCCCTGATCATTGTTGAAAAAGGAATTCGTCCCACTCTGGTTACAATTGCAAGTACTGAAACCCAAAAGATTGGGACACTAGCAATTAACCAAGCTGTAAGTAAGAAGACCTTAGAAGATAGCTTTAATCGAGAGATGATCGAATATATTAGCACTGAAAACGGGAAGTTCTTAGGGGTAGAGTTTAATGCGGCAGTCGCTCATCGATTTTTACATGATGTAACTCATAGTGTTCAAGTATATCTAAATGATCTAGAGCGTGGTCGAATTAGAGAACTTTCAATCCCAGAAGACGTTGACCTAGACCGAGATGGAATTTCGATTTCTGAGCGTGGAATTATCTACATGATGCCGCTAGGACAAATAACGAATAATGCGTTACTAGCTCATTTAGGGCCGAAAGTTCCCGTCCGTTTTTCAGTGATTGGAAATGTGAAATCTAATTTTAGTCATAAAGCTGAGGAACTGGGAATTAACAACACATTACTGACCATAAGCGTTGATATCGAGGTCGATGTAAAAGTAATCATCCCATTTGCAACTGAAACAAATGTAGTACGTACTTCATTTCCACTAGCGTGGGTGTATTTACATGGGGATGTTCCTGAGTTTTATAGTACAGGTGGGGAAAGAGGGAGTGTTCCGGCTGTTATAGACCGTACAAAAAGTTCCGGAGAATAATATAAATCGGATGAAAAAAAAGCCACTTGTGGCTTTTTTTAACGCTTAAAAATTTAATGAAACCTCAGTGATTTTGTGTTTCATCTCATTAATATTTTTTTCTAATTCGCTAGTCTCAGATTGTACTCTACTAACACTCCTTGCGATCTCGTTTAGTTTTTCGTAGGTGTCGGTTGTGGCAACTGCCTGTTTTTCAATGATTGAAGATATGTCGATCATATCGTCATTCATTGAGGTGATTTGATCTAAAAGGTTCGTTAATGTAACAGTTGCTTCATCTGCAGATAAGACGGTTTTCTCAATCTGACCAGTTGTTTCAAGAGACTTTAGTTGAAAGTTCTCAATCTCAGATTCGATAAGATGAAGTGCTTCGTTAATGTCACCTACGGAAGTCGCTGTCTGTTCTGCTAGTTTACGAACTTCATTAGCAACCACACTAAAACCACGCCCTGCATCACCAGCCCTTGCTGCTTCGATGGATGCATTCAAAGCTAGTAAGTTTGTTTGCGTAGCGATTGATTTGATTAATTCAACTATTTGCTTCATATTTTTCATTTGTTCGAGTAAATTTTTAACCCTTGAATTTGTCGCAACTGCTTCTTTGGAAACATCTAAAAAGTTTTGAATGATTTGCTCAATCTTTATTTTTCCATCTTGTGTTGCTTTTGTCATTGTCTCGGCTTTGGTAGCGACATTTGAGACATTTAAGGATATAGATTGAATGGACTGCGCCATTTCATTACTAACGACTTTAATATCCTCACTTGTTTGAAGCGCGGACTCGGTTGCATCTAGAACTTCATTAATTTGTTGTTCTTGCGATACAGCTGAAACAATAGATGAGATTGTTTCCTTCATTTCTGTATCAGCTTTTTCGTGAAAACCATCCAAAGCGCATTGAGCATCAATAGAGAATATCTTTTGTAGTGCTAAAATCATCCTTGCTAGCTTTTGGGGTTTGGCACGATATTTATCAATAAGTACCGGAGTAACATACTCTGTCACTCGAATTTCACTACCTGTACACCAATCGGGTGTTGCATTAATTGACTTAAAAAAACGGCCTCGATCTTTACGGATTTCTAAGTAGTTAGAATGAAAGGGTACCTCTTTAAAACTGCGAATATATGACCGGAAATGATCAACAAGATTGTGCTGAGACAAAAAAAGATCGACACCTGGAAACGTTAATAGAACTGCTTCGTATTTGTTAACAATCTCATCTTCATATTGAAGAAACCACTCACTAGCTTCTACAATTAGTTGAACATCTTCTTCAGTTAATTGATAAAATTTAAGCCTACCATTTAAAGCTTCATTGTCACTTATGTAATTGTCTGTGTTGATTTGCGTAAATGATGAAAAGTCAATTTTTCTATTAAACATCTCATCTCTCCTTCTTATCATCCTATATTCAAGTCTACTTTATCACATCTAATTAGTAGCGAATACCTTAATATGCCAATATTCGACGAAATCTTCAAGAATCGTTATTACAGTGTAAAGTCTAACGCTTGCAAGAGTGTATCAATTTCACTTGGAAAGGTGAAAAAATAGGAGTTATTTTCGTCGTTAAAGATAAGGAGATAAGGTTTTCTTCCTTCTGGAATAATAATAATCGTTTCATCGATAAGTGCGCTCATCCATTTGTTTTCTACTTGGATAGAAGGTTCTAAAGGAATTCGAAACATGAAACCGTCTTTTGGGAGCGGATCAAACTTTTTATATACACCATCAATCTCCTTAATGTATTTCTCAACTTCTGTCTGTATTGTATCGTTTGGTTGAACGATTTTTATGACTTGTGCTTTTTTAACATCAAAAATTTCAACTGCTTTGTTACTTTGCGAGCTAACTGACGTTGAACCTAAAAGTAGTATGAAAAAAAACAGCATGGTCATTTTATAAGCCATATTAAGAATCACCTCGGTCCTAGGATTTCCTTTGGTTTGTAATATTATTTTTTGGGGCCTATATTTGTAGGTTCCTTTCTAGAGTGAATACAATTACCTTTTGTTGGAATATTAAAAGTGGTAGATAGGAGGTTTCACCATGCATGACCCAAACAAAAATGAAGATCTATATAAACAAGTTAGTGAAATAACTTATGATAAATTTGAAGTATGGATGGATAGTGTCGTATTCGGTTGGCAATGGTGGATTGGAGTAGGACTTTCAATACTACCATGGCTCTTATGGTTGAAATATCGTAAAAAAGAAAGTACGTTACGCTTGCTGACAGTTGGTTTTTTCGTAATGTTCCTTTCAACATTTTTAGATTCGATTGGTGCTCAATTAGGTTTTTGGTATTATCTACATGCTCCGCTACCACTAATTCCAGCATTCTTTCCATGGGATACAACGTTAATGCCGGTTGTTATAATGGGCTTAATACAATTCAAGCCACATGTGAATTCGTATCTTAAGGGACTAATATTTGCAGGTTTAACTACATATGTAGGGGAACCCTTTTTTATTTGGATCGATTTATATAAACCGACTACTTGGAAACATATCTATTCGTTACCCATTTATTTTGCAATCTATGTAATCGCGAACAAAATTTATCAGGGAAATTCTTATCATAGATAATGTAAAACTGTTGACAAAACATTAATTTCGGTTTACTATTATCTTTAGTTCAAGATAATTAATTTTAAGGTATATTTTATAGTGATGTCTTGAATTGAAGATAAAAAGGAGGAATAAAGATGGTTGATGTAGGCTTGTTAGTGATTCGAGTAATAGTTGGGGTGTTATTTATTGGTCATGGAGCGCAAAAGCTGTTTGGTTGGTTTGGAGGATATGGTTTAAAGGGTACTGGTGATTGGATGGCATCGCTTGGATTAAAACCAGGTGTCACAATGGCGCTTATCGCAGGCTTAGCAGAATTTGTTGGGGGAATTCTTTTTGCGCTAGGACTATTCACACCAGTAGCAGCTATTTTACTAGCAGGAACGATGGCGATGGCAATTGTGAAGGTCCACGGTGCAAATGGTTTATGGGCTACGCAAAATGGGTATGAATATAACCTAACTATCATCGCTGTTGCTATTGGGGTAGGATTAATCGGACCTGGTCAGTTTGCGCTTGATGCTTTTATTTTGTAGGATATCTTGAATTCAAGATATGGTAAACGTTAAAAGGGAAAGGATCTGATATAGATGAAGAAAGAGTCACTTGGTATTCACCACATTACGGCAATCGTTGGTCACCCACAGGATAATATAGATTTTTATGCAGGAGTCTTGGGGCTGCGTTTAGTCAAACAAACTGTCAACTTTGACGATCCTGGTACCTACCATCTTTATTTCGGGAATGAAGGTGGGGAGCCAGGAACCATCATTACCTTTTTCCCATGGGCAGGCGCTCATAAAGGGAAAATTGGTGATGGGCAAGTCGGTGTTACTTCATATGTTGTTCCGAAAGGTTCCATCGATTTCTGGAAAAAGCGTTTAGAAAAGTTTCAAGTCGAATACAACGAAGCAGTTCGTTTTGGAGAAACATATCTAGAATTCGAGGATCCTGATGGCCTTCATTTGGAGATTGTCGAAAGAGAAGCGGGAGACCTGAATACATGGCAGTTTGGTGAGGTAACAGCGAACGTTGCCATCAAAGGCTTTGGTGGTGCAACGTTATTTTCCAAGCAACCAGAAGAAACTGCTGAGTTGTTAGAGCAGGGGATGGGGTTAAAAAAGGTCGGTCAAGAAGGCAATTATCTGCGCTTTCAAGCAGCGAGTCATATTGGCAATATCATCGACGTAAAATTAACACGAACAGGAAATGGACAAATGGGGGTAGGGACCGTTCACCATATTGCTTGGCGGGCAACTGATGATAAAGATCAGTTGGCTTGGAAAAAGCATGTTGAGAGTCATGGCTTTGGGGTAACCTCTGTTCAAGATAGAAACTATTTTAATGCGATCTATTTTAAAGAGCGTGGCGATATCTTATTTGAAATTGCTACAGATCCCCCGGGCTTTGCTCATGACGAATCCCATGCAACAATGGGCAAAAACTTAATGCTACCTGCACAATATGAACCACATCGGGAAAAAATTGAACAAGTACTGATACCATTTGAAGTAAGACAATTAGATTAATCAAAGGACTGATCATTTTTGTTGAAAATTGACCCTTTAAATAGCACTGAAAGAGACAACTATAAACTTTTGATAGGTACGATTGTTCCACGACCGATTGCGTTTATTACGACGCTTTCCGAGGAAGATGTTTTAAATGCTGCACCGTTTAGTTATTTTAACATTGTTGCGGCTAATCCTCCGTTGATTTCCGTCTCAATTCAGCGTTCTAGTGGGAGACAAAAGGATACAGCTAGAAATATCCTTGCGAAAAAAGAGTTTGTTGTACACGTTGTTGATCAAGAGAATGTTGAACAGGTAAACCAAACATCAGCTAATCTTCCGCCTGATGAGAGTGAAACTGAGCTAGCGAATTTGACCCCAGTAGCAAGTACGAAATACTAGTTCCGGGAGTAAAGAAGCTAAGGTCAGGTTGGAGTGCCGCTTAGAGCAAGTCCTTGAATTAGGAGAAAGTAACGATGTTAGCTGTGATTTTATCATTGGTCGAGTTGTGCAATTTCACATTAACGAGGAGATTTACCAGAACGGGATGATTGATACGAACAGCTTAGGTGCAGTTAGTCGCTTAGCTGGTAATGATTATGCAAAAAATGGTGAGATTTTTAGCCTGAAAAGACCTGGAGGGAGCTAAATAAATGAAACATATTTTTCAAAAAGGTACAGATGAAACAAAACCAACCTTACTCTTACTTCACGGGACAGGGGGGAATGAGCAAGATTTGTTGCCACTAGCACCGATGATCGACAAAGAATGTTCGGTCTTAAGTGTTCGAGGGCAACGTGCTTGAAAATGGGATGCCTCGATTTTTTCGTCGTTTGGCAGAAGGTGTCTTCGATGAGGAGGATTTGATCTTCCGTACGAAGGAATTACATGAGTTTCTTGATGAAGCAGCTGGAAAATATGGATTTGACCGCAATAATATACTTGCGATTGGTTATTCAAATGGTGCAAATATTGCTGCGAGCTTATTATTCCATTTTCAGCACTCGCTGAAAGCGGCGATCCTGCACCATCCGATGGTTCCACGTAGAGGGATAAATCTACCTGATCTATCAGGAAAGTCAATTTTATTGGTGCTGGGACAAATGATCCGATTTGTACCCCAGAGGAATCGGTGGAATTACAGTCATTACTTGAAAAAGCAAACGCAAATGTCGAACTACATTGGGAAAATCGCGGACATCAACTGACGAGAGAAGAAGTCGATGCGGCTGCCCAGTGGTATCGCAGAATTTAACTATAATGGAGGAACATATGAAAAACGATATTGGAGCACTTATTTTACGAGTAACATTAGGAATTATTTTTTTAAGCCATGGGTTAGTGAAGTTTCAAGGTGGGATTGAGAATATCGCTGGTTGGTTTGAGAGCATTGGCTTACCTGGCTTTATGGCCTACGGTGTTGGGCTTCTTGAAGTCATTGGCGGAATAGCTTTAATTGTTGGACTTGGGACGAGGGTGATTTCAGGACTATTTGCACTATTATTACTAGGAGCGATTATTAAAGTGAAATTTGCCGCGGGCTTCCTTGACGGCTATGCCTATGACGTTGTATTACTAGCGATTGCTATTCACCTATCACTAAATGGAGCGAGGTTTTTCTCTTTATATCAATCGTTCTTTGCGAAAAATAATGATATCAATATTAATAGCTAAACCTGAGGCTGACGCTTCCTGTCAGCCTTATTCCCATTTTACATGGAACTGATCACTGTCTTCTAATATGAAATCAATTTTTTGACCAAAGATCTTGATTAAACCTTTCTCAATTTGTTTTCTCGTTTGTTCATTTGGGTCAGCTACGTAAAAAATAATTGTATTATTTTTGTCTCTACCAATTCCTTCAATGCCATACATAATTAACTGCTCATATTCAAAAAACAATCGGTTTTTTTTTATATCCTCTTCTTTTTCCTTTTCATAGAAGCTGTGTTCACAACCGCAAAGTAAAAGGATAGGGAGTAAAAAAATAATTAGAGTCCGCATCATGATTCACCATCCAATTGTAGTATGCTTAGAAAATAGGGTATTATGAATTTACCAAAATTATGGTTGGGTGGAAACTATGAAAAGCATTGTTGGTAGACGAATTATTAAAACAGGGATTTCAGTTTTTATAACGGCGGTCATTTGTAACAAGTTAGAGTTACCAGTTGAGTTTGCTGTTATTGCAGCAATAGTAACAATTGAACCAACAGCTTCTGACTCAATTCGAAAGGGGCTAATCCGTTTTCCAGCCTCAGCGATTGGCGCAGGTTTAGCGGTAATTTTTGTTTACTTATGGGGACCGACTGCATTAACGTTCACATTAGCAGCACTTTTAACCATTTTTTTATGCCAAAAATTGAAGCTGCATGACGGGATCCTAGTAGCCACACTCACAGCAGTTGCTATGGTACCGGATATCCATGACCACCATTTCCTGACGTTTGCCTCAAGATTGGGTACGACGTTTATTGGTTTAACTGTTTCGTCGTTAATTAACTTTTTTATCCTACCACCTAAATTTACACCTTTAATTAGGGAGAAGCTCGGACCAAATTTCACACTGGCAAGTAAGGTTTTAGCTGAAACAATTGAATTCATTTTTTCTATCCAACAGCGGCAAGCGATTACTCCATCAAGTAATTACTTGAAGTTACGGCAATCAACAGAGAAAATAAGCGAGCTATTAACGTTTCAAGAGCGTGAATGGAAATACCATAAAATTAAATTAAGTGAATTTCGCCAATTTAATAAATTGAAAAAAACGAACATTATCATGCAAAAAATCCTGCTTCACTTAGGTAATTTACATTATGTCAATGAGCCTGCGAACTTTACAACCGAGGAAAGAAAGCTAGTTAGTGACGTGGTAAACTCATTTCGAGAGATCTTAGTGAATTCTTCTCATGTAAGTGGAGATAATTATTCTGTTCTAGTTCATGAGCTAGATACTTATTTAAAGGATGAAGCTAATAAACTAACGATTTCTAGTCATTTTGTACATCACTTTACGCCTAAACGGATTGTCTATTTTGAACTGTTGTCAATCAATGACTGTTTAGAGGAACTACAGGGATTATACAAAATGAATCGATATAAAGTTAATCAAACGTTTGATTAACTTTATAGATTAGGGGCTTTATTGAATTAAAGCCTCTTGTTTGGTATTATCTATATATTGTGAAAAATGGTAGGATAGTGACTAAATTTTGGAGGTGGAAGGATGGCTCGAATTACAAAAGATCAGGTAAAACATGTGGCTCACTTAGCGCGCCTCTCGGTATCAGAGGAGGAAGTAGAACTTTTTACAGAGCAACTAGATGCAATTATTGGGTTTGCAGAGCAGCTCAATGAATTAGATACAACAGGTGTTGAACCAACAACACATGTCTTAGACGTGAAAAACGTACTTAGAGACGATGTTGTCAAAGAATCGTTAAAAAGAGAAGATGCTTTAAAAAATGCACCAGATCAACTTGATGGACAAGTGAAGGTTCCATCGATTTTAGAGTAAAGGAGGTTTTTTCGTTGTCATTAATTGAACAAAGTGTCCAAGCTATACATAAACAGCTTCGTGAAAAGGAAATTACAGTTTCTGAGTTAGTCGATGCATCGTACAAACGAATTGCCCAGGTCGATGACAAGGTAAAAGCATTTCTAAGCCTAGATGAAGAAAATGCTCGCAGCTACGCCCAGCAACTTGATGAAGCATTGGTCGGAAAAGTAGAAAAAGGTCTTTTATATGGGCTTCCAATCGGGATTAAAGATAATATTGTGACCAAAGGGTTACGTACGACTTGTGCAAGTAAACTACTAGAAAACTTCGAGCCTGTCCATGATGCAACAGTGATGGGGAAAATTCGTTCCTCAGAAGCAGTCATGATCGGTAAGTTAAATATGGACGAGTTTGCGATGGGTTCTTCCACGGAGAATTCGGGTTATTTCCGTACGAGAAACCCTTGGAACCTTGACCATGTTCCTGGTGGCTCGAGCGGTGGTTCAGCTGCATCGGTAGCAGCTGGAGAAGTCTTATTTTCACTTGGATCGGATACAGGGGGATCAATCCGCCAGCCTGCTTCATATTGTGGAGTTGTTGGCCTAAAACCGACCTATGGACGAGTTTCACGATTTGGCTTAGTAGCATTTGCTTCATCTCTTGATCAAATTGGCCCAATTACAAGGTCTGTTCAGGATAATGCCTATTTAATGCAAGTCATCTCGGGCTACGACAAAATGGATTCCACAAGTGCGAACGTTGATGTTCCTGACTATTTATCGAGTCTAACGGGTGATATCCAAGGCTTGAAAATAGCGGTACCAAAGGAGTACTTAGCTGAAGGTGTCAATGAAGATGTAAAAACGAAAGTTTTAGAGGCATTAAAAGTCTTAGAAGGTTTAGGAGCAACGTGGGAGGAAGTGTCGCTGCCGCATTCAAAGTACGCTGTTGCAACTTATTATTTACTTTCTTCTTCAGAGGCGTCTGCGAACCTCTCTCGTTTTGACGGTGTACGTTATGGTGTCCGTTCTGATAATGGTACTAATTTAATTGAAATGTATAAAGAGACGCGTAGCGCAGGTTTTGGTGATGAAGTGAAGCGTCGGATTATGCTTGGAACGTTCGCCTTAAGCTCTGGCTACTATGATGCATATTATAAAAAAGCGCAGCAAGTGCGGACCTTAATCAAAAAGGACTTTGACGACGTCTTAGAAAAATATGATGTCATCATTGGTCCAACAGCACCAACGACAGCTTTTAAAATTGGCGAGAAGACTAAAGATCCGCTTACAATGTATGCAAATGATATTTTAACAATCCCTGTAAACCTAGCAGGTGTTCCAGCTATATCAGTTCCTTGTGGACTTTCAAATGGCTTACCTGTTGGCTTACAGATTATCGGAAAACACTTTGATGAGTCTACGGTGTACCGTGTTGCCCACGCATTTGAGCAGGCGACAGAGCACCATCAGGCGAAACCAGAATTGTAAGGGGGGACCAGGATGAACTTTGAAACGGTTATTGGATTAGAAGTCCACGTTGAACTTAAGACGAATACGAAAATCTTTTGCGGTTGTTCGACAGAGTTTGGCGCGCCGCCAAACAGTCAAACATGCCCTATTTGTTTAGGTCACCCAGGTGTGTTACCGGTGTTAAACAAACAAGCAGTAGAATTTGGAATGAAGGCTTCCATGGCCCTAAACTGTGAGATTGCCTCAATCACGAAATTCGATCGGAAAAATTACTTTTATCCAGATAGCCCAAAGGCATATCAAATCTCTCAATTTGATAAACCGATCGGCGAGCATGGCTGGATCGATATTGAAGTGAACGGGGAGAAAAAACGAATTGGGATTACCCGCATTCATTTAGAGGAAGATGCAGGGAAATTGACACATTCAGAGAATGGTGATTATTCGTTAGTAGACTATAATCGTGTCGGAACGCCATTGATTGAAATTGTATCTGAACCAGATATTCGGACACCTGAAGAGGCTTATGCTTATTTAGAGAAACTCAAGGCAATTTTGCAGTATACTGAGGTTTCTGACTGCCGTATGGAGGAAGGCTCACTTCGTTGTGACGCCAACGTATCCATCCGTCCAGTAGGGCAAGAAGAGTTCGGGACAAAAGCGGAAATTAAAAACTTAAACTCCTTTGCTCATGTTAGAAGTGGCTTAGCGTATGAAGAAATTCGTCAAGCAGAGGTCATTACTGCTGGTGGAGAAATACAGCAAGAAACACGCCGCTGGGATGATAGTAAAAAAGAAACGATTCTGATGAGGGTAAAAGAAGGTTCAGAAGATTATCGGTACTTCCCAGACCCTGACTTAGTAGACTACCACATTGATAATGAGTGGAAGGAACGAGTGAGAGCAACGATTCCAGAGCTTCCTGATGCTCGTCAAGCTCGTTATATGAGTGAATTAGGGTTATCAAGCTATGATGCAGGGGTATTGACGCAATCTAAAGCGATGGCTGATTTTTTTGAAAGTGGCTTAACTTTTAACGCTCCTCCTAAGCTGCTCGCGAACTGGTTAATGGGTGAAGTTAATGCCTATTTAAAAACAGCTGACAAAGAAATTGGTGATGTACCATTAACACCTGAAGCGTTAGCAAAAATGATTGCTCTAATTGAAAAAGGAACGATTTCTAATAAAATTGCAAAAGACGTATTTAAGGAGCTAATCGAAAAAGGCGGCGATCCTGAAACAATTGTGAAGGAAAAAGGCTTAGTTCAAATTTCTGATGAAGGCGAAATTCGTAAGATGATCATCGGTATTCTTGATCAAAATCAACCTTCCATTGATGATTTCAAAGCTGGAAAAGATAAAGCAATTGGCTTCTTAGTCGGACAAGTTATGAAAGCCTCAAAAGGCAAAGCAAACCCGCAGCTCGTCAATCGAATTCTATTAGAAGAAATTAAAACAAGATAAGAAAGAAAAGTGAAAGAAGGGGTCTGACCCCCAGCGCTTTAAAGCTTTACTGCGCCGGGGGTCAGACCCCTTTTTACACTGTCCCCTTTTCATCTGAATTTAAATCGGTTAAAATAGGGATGTACATGTTAAATGTTGGAATTCACTTTACGAAACTAAAGGGGACGTTTTTATGAAACGGGCACGTTTAATTTATAATCCTTCATCTGGTAGGGAGCAAGTTAAGCGACAATTACCATACATACTAGAACGACTAGAAACTGTAGGATACGAAACTTCCACGCATGCAACCACAGGTAAAGACTGTGCAAAACGGGCAGCCAGGTTAGCGGCAGAACGTGGTTTTGATCTTGTTATCGCGGCTGGTGGGGACGGTACGATAAATGAAGTTGTTAACGGATTGGGCGAATTACCATATAGACCGAAATTAGGGATTATTCCTGCTGGAACAACTAATGATTTTGCTCGGGCCATTGAAGTCCCGCGGACCATTGAGGCAGCTTGCGATGTCATTTGCAATGGCTTTGAAATGCCAATTGACATTGGTAAGGTTGGTGACCAATATTTTATCAATATTGCCGGTGGTGGTACTTTGACGGAGCTTACCTATGAAGTACCTAGCAAACTAAAGACAATGATTGGACAGCTTGCCTACTATGCCAAGGGGATTGAGAAGCTTCCAAAAATTCATCCGGTTAATGTTAGAATTGAATACGATGGCAGGCTTTTTGAAGGTGAAATTATGCTTTTCCTCGTTTCCAATACAAACTCAGTTGGAGGTTTTGAAAAGCTAGCACCTAAAGCATTATTAAACGACGGTATGTTTGATTTAATTATTCTAAAGAAGATAAACTTAGCAGACTTCGTCAGAGTTGCTAGTCATGCAGTTCGGGGTGAACATATGAATGACCCTTCGATTATCTACGCTCAAGCAACCAGGATCAAAGTGTATGTAGACGAAGTTGTCCATTTAAATTTAGATGGAGAATATGGCGGCATGCTTCCAGGCGAGTTTGTTAATTTAAGACATCATTTACAGATGCTTGTTCCCCAAAAACAAATGATGAAATACCTAGATATCTAACTTTCAGTGGGGTCTGACCCCCAGCACGGTAAAGCTTTACTGCGCTGGGGGTCAGACCCTCTTTAATACTCTTTAATATTTGAGACCCTTTAACAATACATCCAATTGCAATTACGCTATAATTACAAATGGTAGTTGTGATACGTAGCGAAGTTGCGTCAAAACTCATATTTTCTAAATTGATAGAAGAAGTAGAGAGAATAAAAACCAATAAAGGAGTTTGATTTTGTGCCATTAATGATCATTGTTTTTCTTTTAATATATATCCTTCTTTGTTTTTATGTGGCTTTCAATGGATGGGTTTGGCTTAAAAAGTCTTATGGTTTTAAGTATAAAAAAACATATTTCATTTTTATGTTTTTCATTTCAATTTCTTTTTTCTTAAGTCACTTGTATCATATACAAATCGTTACGTGGATAGGGTTTATCTGGCTTATAGTATTTGGGTATAGTTTGGTTCTACTCCCTATAATAAATTTGGTTTATTACTTAAGTAAAAAAAGAGGCGTGAAATGGTTTGGTTATTCGGTCATTATCTTTTTCTTAATTTTCCTAGTCTATGGCTCTTATAATATGTGGTATCCAGTCGTCGTTAGTTACGATGTTGAAATCCAAAAAGAGACTGAAATGGATGAGTTGAAAATTCTGCTGGTATCAGATATTCATATAAGTGAAACGATCAAAAATAGTTTTATCGATCGCCTGATTAAACTTTCGAGAGAGGTTGAGCCTGATATTATTTTCATAGCGGGCGATGTATTAGACAATAGTATTGATCCTTATTTAAAGCATAACATTGGAGAAATTTTATCTGGCTTAACAGCTCCTATGGGTGTCTATGCTGTTCTAGGTAATCATGAATATTATGGTCGAGACATTCCGTTATTTATCGAGGAAATGAATGAGATTAATGTACAAGTCCTAGTAGATGACGTTATTAATTTAGACGATCTCTTTTATATCATAGGGAGAAAAGATTATTCAGATCGAGAGAGGGAAAGCATTGATATACTCACAGCTTCCTTAAATAAAGATAAGCCAATATTCTTAATCGATCATCAGCCAAGAGAGTTTGATGAAATAAGTGCTGCTGGAGTTGACCTAATGGTCTCCGGCCACACACATAAAGGTCAGGTGTTTCCTGGGAATTTAATTACACAAGCCATTTATGAAAATCATTATGGTCACTATCAAAAAGAAAATCTTCATACCGTAGTCTCATCAGGCTTCGGAATCTGGGGACCTCCATTTCGAGTCGGCAGTAGATCAGAAGTGGTTGAGATAAACGTGAAATTCGTTAATTAAAAAAGGAAAAAAGAGGTCTTAAAAAAGGGGTCTGACCCCCAGCGCTGTAAAGCTTTAACGCGCCGGGGGTCAGACCCCTTCTTTTTCCTTCTTTTTTTTCTTCTTTTTTCTATTTAGGTAACCCGGGTGGATAGTAATATGGGGGTACTTTTATCCAGCCTCGTTTTCGAAGTAGTGTTTTTGTAGTAGCTCCAAAGGTTAACATTTCGGTATAAAATTCTAACCACATTAGTCCTACATCAGTTCTTATTGATTGTGAATTAGCCATTGCGCACTCCACAGCAGCCATTGCAATTTTCAAAGATACTCCATTTGCAATTTCATTATCGGTTAATTTAGCACCGAGTGGGATTTCGTCTGGTTCTGATAAAGGTTTTTTATCAGGGACGGGTGGTAACGGAACTCCCTCTTTTATCATGAAATCAGATTCATGAAATCAGATAATCTTTGCGACTGACTTTCACATATTTTTTTGGCATCTATCAGTAATTCTTTAACTTCATTGTCAGTAGTTGTGTTAAGGCCCACTTCTTCATATCTTATCGCCTCATCGATCATTGCAAGGTAAGTCCAAATACTCATCACTTCTCCAACATGTAAGGGAGATTTAGGTTCTTTATCAACTAATGTTTTTAAAGTATTCCATACAGCTTCAAAAGGATTAGACATTTTCTTTCACCTCCTACCTCTCTTAGCATTTCAAAAGTGTGTAAAATTTAATCCTATTTAAGTAAAAAATATCCAAAAGTTAAATCATAATATTAAAAATATCAGATATTTAGTTGGTATTTTATGTTAATATATTAGAATGAAGTAGTAATTTGTTCTAATAAGATCTGGAGGTATTATGTTGCTAAGAAAATTTACTTTTATAGGTTTAAGGTTGCTTGCAGTTTATATATTTTTACAGGCGTTACTGCACTTAGCGAGAGTTATTAATTTTTACGTGCTACCTGTTTTTTACGAGAATTTAGTTACAGAGCAAGAAGCTTGGATTAATGTTCTTCTTAATATTGCCCCGTTTCTGGTCTTGCTAGTGTTTAGTATTGTTCTCTGGTTATTTGCTGATAGATTTACTAGTTTCTTTATATTAGACGAGGATCAGGATTATGATGTAAAGAAATTACAAATGGACACCAACGCATTTCAAGTAATTGCTTTTTCTGTAATTGGACTTTTTATGATTGTACATACACTCCCACAATTTTTTATGTTGATTCCGACCTGGCTACAATTAAACGAGGTCGGTGAACATATACATCCTAGTTATAAATATGAATTGTGGTTTGGAGTTACTGAGAAAGTAGTTCGGTTAATGTTAGGGGTGGGATTACTGTTAGGTAGCAGAGGGCTTGCAGGATTATTGAGAAAAATTAGGGAGATTTAGGTATTAAACCTGAATTGAAACATAGCAGGGAGGATAACATGAAGCAAGCCATTGGCATTATCGTTTGTTTATTGCTGCTCGTTGTATCTGGGTGTACGGACAAAGAGGCAGACGGGTCATCAAAAGAAGTAATTGCAAAGCCATTGACACTTGAACAAAAGATGGTGGCATCTGAACAAACTGAACTGTCTGAGATCCACAAAGATTTACTATTAAAAATTGAGGAGATTGGCATTTCTCAAATAAGCATTTATAAATCAGTTGCACATGGAATGATTGGACAAACACTGCTAAATGAAATTACTAACAGCCAGGATCACTTGAAGGTGATCGAGGCCTTGAAAACTTCAGAGCTAATACCTGGTATTTTAAATACATCAACACCTCACTATGATTTTATATTTCTGTTAAATAACAATGAGACTTATGCTTTTCATTTTTGGTTGACATCCGGAGAAAAAGTCATGTACATGGATGTTAAGGATACAAGTACTGGTTACACAATCTCCATAGAATTTGCAGAGTTTCTTCTTACATTGACTAATTAAATCTAAATATTGGAGGTGTAATAATGATCACTATTTTTTCATTGCTTCCGATAATTTTGTTTTTTGGAGCGTTGTGTTTTGTAATTTTTGTATTCGTTATGTTCACTAATTTGCTGAAACAAAGAAATCAATATTTGAAGGAAATACGCGACGAGCTAAGAAATATCAATAGTAGAGAAACGATCAAATAACATCCAAGGAGGAAAAAATGAGTTTGCCAATTTGGATTGCCATTTTTTTAGCTTTATTTTCTGTTAGTTTTAATAAAACTGTTAGAGAAACATTTACAAAGTTGGTAGGAAGAAAGAATAGGTAATTGGGGTGAAATCATGAACTGGTTACTACTGATATTAGGTGTAGTATTCTTGCTAATAGTAGTTAAAATCATAGCTGAATTGGAGAAGGTTAAACCAGCAACTATGGCAAATGAAATAAAGAAAAATACGATTATGCTTCCATTCGGAATCATACTTTTGCTTTTAATAATCTTTATCCCATATCAAGTTTGGATCTTATTCGGAAGCCCGGTCGGTTGGGAAATTCTTTATATTTTCGGTATTTCTATTTTCTTAACTTTATGTCTTTGTTTCGGGTACTACTATCGAATAAAAACACGACATCAAAGTGAATCTCATAGAATAATAAACTGAGACTAGAATTTGGGATATTCTCAGTTTTATTTAGTGTTGGAACACTAAACCAAGGAACTATCATCATCGCAACTAAGAATAACTTCCACCTACTTCAATCCACACCCCTTTTTCCACAGTCTTGGTAATCACAAAAAAAAATTAATTTACTAGTCAGGTTTTTGGATATTTACGTTAAAATTTTAATCAGTACCAGCAGGAAGGGGGATATGAATGCCTTACTTTGAACGGATATTAAAGCTATCAAAACAGCTATTTGGATTAGCAGGATTTTTATTCATACTGACGTTTGTTTCATTTATAAGGAGCAATTTTGATGAAGTCCTTATTTATAACTACACAAATGACATCTGGGGAACAATCATGACAGTTTCATTTTTTCTTTTAGCACTAGTTTCAATCGTTTTGGGTATTGCTTTGCGATATGTTGCTCAGGATGTGAGAGATTATCTTAAATATGAAAAAAATAATTAGTCTGAGCCAATATTCAGCGTATAACGAACGTCAAAGAGTGTATTTATGTAATACTCTCTTTTTGCATTTGAGTAATATCATAATTACCTTATCCGAGCTATATCAATCTAAACTTAGTTGGAAATGGTCTTAACGGAACTACATCTAAAAATAATTAAAAAAATTTTTAGATGTAAAAACTTTTTCGTAGTTACGCAGGTATATAGAGTGAATGAAGCGATTGGAAAAAAGAAAGGGGTGGAAGTCTTGAACGATCAAGAAATTATTAAACAAATTCAGAATGGCAGTAAAAGTGCCTTTCGAGAGTTATATGATCTGTATTTTGATTATGCAATGCGTTCAGCAACGGTTGTGATGAACAGAAATGCGGCTCACGCTGGGGATGCGGTTCAAGAAACGTTTATCCGTGTTTATCAAAACATCCATTTATATCAATCAGACCGTCCGTTTAAACCGTGGTTTTATAAAATACTTCTTAATGAATGTAATCGTATCTTGAAAAAGAACTCGAAGGTAATTAGTGTTGCTGAGATCATTGAACAAACACATAATGATCAACAACTTGAAGAATATGAAGATTTGTATCAAGCGATTCAGGCTCTAGAACCACATAACCGGACACCAATTGTCTTGAAATATCTAAATGGCTTTAAAGAACAAGAGATCGCCGATATTTTAGAGGAAAATCTCAACACGATTAAATCAAGACTCTTCAAGGGAAGGCAGAAACTCAAAACTTTTTTAGAGGCAAAAGAGGAGGCGAACTAGATGGAAGACAAAAATGTGGATAGAGAAATTACAGCAAGTTTGCTAAACAATACAGATGGTGTTTCTAGGGAGAAAGAAGATATTTGGAACCAAATTGAGACGAAATTAGCACTAAAAACGGTGGAAAAGGAAATGAAAGTAACACCAATGAATAGCAGAAAAACACCTAAACAAAGGAAATCAAAAGGTTGGTTAACAGGAACGATTGCTGCGGCAGTTTTATTAGGGGTTTTCGGAACAACAACAGATACAGGTCAAGCATTCGTTTCTAACCTTCGTGAATACTTTGCGCCAGAAAAGCAAGTAGTCGAAGAGATTGAAGGGATGCCAGAAGAAAAAGAAGTCGTATTAAAAGAAGGAACAGCAGGCTACATCATTTATATTGATGAAGAAAATTATCGCATGATCCAAGAGAATGGCCTCGATAAAATCGTCTTTAACCAGGAATTAGATGAACGTTATCCAGATGTATCGATGACAATCAAGCAAGTAGCAGACAAGGCACCAGAAGAAATAGCTGCGGAATATCATCGAGAACTGCAAGAAACTTTTGCGACAGTTGAAGAGATTACTAAGGTCACTGAACCAGTTGATGGGCTTTTAGTTTCAGCAATTGATGGTCATGAATGGAACAGTCTAGTCACTAAGGTTTACATTGTTTCAAATGAAAAAGAAGGTAGCTTCGTCATCCAACAAAACTATTTTCTTGAAGCTTCCGAGGGCCACGGAGCTAGATTTCAGCATATGTTAAAAGAGTTTCAAATTGTTGAAATAGACGCTGAATAACTGAAATTAACATGAGATCCATTTAGGGTCTCTTTTTTTTGTGGGTTGCAAAGGAATAAGATATTTAATAGCGAAATCTAAATTAAAGGGATAGGAGAAAATGGATGGAAACGAACCAACCAAGAAGTTAACAAGGATCAACCTTTGAAAGGTTATCTTCAAAGGCAAACAGTTCTGAGGAAAATTAATCAAATGTTTGATTAAAAGTTGACCGAAACCTTTAGGAACGTTGATATATAACATTTTTATCACCAAAAATAAATCCTAAGGAGTAATTAAAATGATTCATATCCTGTTTGGTAAATCCCCTTCGGGAGGGTTGAAATACGCGTTAGAGCATTTAGGGAGTGATGGAGAAGATACGATCATTTCTTTTGATGACATGTTCTCCATCGGACCGATCTGGAAGTTGCATGATGGAGAAGGAGAAGTACGTAGGTTTGATTGGTTAAAAAATAGCAAGACGAACGACAATTACCAAGAATATAAATCAGAATTTCAAGAGACGTCCAATCAAATAAAGCTAATTCCGGATGGAACACTGGTTACCATCTGGACAGCTGATAACGCTCATGAGCAAACGGGTCTCCGTTACGTACTTCGTCTTTTAAAAGATAAGGATGTTGAGCTTATTATAATCAATACGACAGATGCACATAACGAATTTTTTCAGAAAAAGAATAGCAAGCAGACGATACTACATACAGGTGAAGTATCCCCTGAGAAGCTGCATGTTCTATATAAACAAATGAAGCAAGCATCACCTCTTTCTCAGCAAGAACGTGAGGATCTTGAAGAAGAATGGCTGGCACTTTCAGAGTCAAAGGAAAATCTACGAATTTGGAGAAATGGTAGGATAGTAAGTGTATCTGAAAGCCATTTTGACGAATTAATCATATACAGGGCAAAAAAGTTACGTAGTAAACAAAAGGTGAATGAATATACGAATTCAGTGCGACTTATCGGCGAAGTGTTCGGACATTTAGATCAATATGTTGGTGATGCTTTCTTAGAGTATCGTCTTAGAAAATTGATCGAGGCAGGGATATTTGATGTCGAAGGTAGTCTGAAGTCAATGAGATACTATAGTGTAAAGCTGAAGCAATAGTCGGCTAGGGAGGCGATTTATTTGAAAAGTAAGTTTGTAGTTGAAATTCCAACCTATTCAGAAGGAGACTCGTCATTTCCAAAGCCAGTAACTGGTAACTACGATTATTGGGTACCGATACTTAGCTACTTTTTAGAAGAGTCGGACATGATAGAAATTCATTGTTGGAACGAGGAGGCTGAGACCATTAAAGAAGTAAAATCGCTTCATAAAGGATTGGAACTAGCTTCAAAGGGGCACCTGACTATTATAAAGGGAAGTAAAACAGATGCCATCACTGATTATTTGTTAAATAACCATTTATCTAATCGTGGAGATTTCAAATGGTTCACCGTAAATCTAATAAAGGAATATCAGCCTCTATTTCATTCAGGCCACTGGGGAACGCAATTTTTTGCAGAGGCGGTAACGGAAGAAGAGATCGCTTTTATTACAAGTGTTTTGCCAGAGGAGTCAAACCTACTCCAATACTAGATGAATTGTTTCAAAGTACAAATGCTAGGGTAAAGACCTGAACAAGCCTTTATAATAGAAACTACTATAAGGAGTTGTTACTAGTGCTTTGGACAATCTTTTGTATCCTTTTAATTATGTGGATTTTAGGTTTCGTATCAGGAAACGTATTGGGTGGCTTTTTACACCTTCTCCTAATTATTGCAGTAGCATTGGTCTTAATTAGAGTGATCCAGGGGCGGAGACCTTTTGATTAGAAAAAAATTATAAAATTTCAACGTAATAACTGTCTAGCGCAAGCAGCCCAGCCCCTCGAGGTCAAATAAGCTTGTTCATTAAATGCTACCTCTTTGGTACAGTGGACCCTCGAGGCAAAGCTGCATGTAGTAACTCTTGAAGTAACACATGTTGTGAACGAGGTCAGTACTTTTGTCGGGGCTTAAATGTGCGCTTGCGCTTTTCTTAATAGAAAAGAATTAATCAAACGTTTGATTAAAAATATCGGACATAGGTGAAAAAGGGTTGATATAGAGCGGTTTTATAAGTGTTTCTATTTATGAAAGGCTCTTTTCGTAACATTGTGGCTTTTTAACGTAAAATAATTGGAAAAATTCGTTAGATGGAGATATCACTCAATAAATTGAGTAAGAAAAGAGCACTACTTACTAAATAAGTAGTGAAATCTTAGTATTTTTACGAAAGCAACAAACTTTGCGAAAATAGCCTTATGAAAACACTTATGAAAATAGAAGCATTGAGAATTAATCAAACGTTTAATTAAATCTCGTGGTAAATGTTAAAAAACTTGATATAGAGCGCTTTTTCCAGCAATTAAATTATGAAAACTTTTATGAAAATAAGATCCTAAACATGTTTATTTAAATTTAGTTGATACCTTTTCCATAGAAGGTACGTCTAAATAAGTGGGGGCGATACCGTGAAAAAACTATGGATGATAATTTTAGTAACGATGACATTAGCTGCTTGTAACTCAGGAGAAGCCATTGAAGGGGTTTCTTATGAAGATAAGATTGTAATTGAAATTACATTGCATCAAAATTGGCAATCTAACCTTTTTTTTAGATTTAATAATACGAAGTTTATTTCTTATTTAAGAACGAAAAGTAGTGTTAATGATCGTGAGTCAATGACTTTAATTATTGATGTAATAAAGAAAACCGAAGACACAACTTCCTTTGAATTTGTTCTTATCAATTCTGATTATGATGTTGTTCTAGCATTTGATGATGAGACAACAAAGAAGTACGCTTTGACTTTAAACAGTGAAGGTGAAGAAGGCGTGCTTGTTGTACACGGTGGTTCTGCTTTTCGGATACCCGTGGAGGAAACAAATGTCCTGAGGGAGCTTATCGGTAGCATTGATGATTAGGGTTATGTTCAACTTAAAAGCTAAGCTTTTTTAGCCAATCAGCCTATTCCTATGAATAGGTCTTTTTTTCTTCCTAAAAAATATTTTTCTCGCAAAATGAACTTTTTTCCTACCATAATACTCTTATAGGGGAGAGAGGTGAGGTTATGGATGTTGGTCAAATAGTGAAAAAAGCAAAAAAGGGTAACAAGGAAGCGTTACTGCAATTAGTAATGAATCAAAAAGATGAGTATTATCGACTTGCATACACCTATATGGAAAATCAGCATGACGCCATGGATGCGATGGAAGAGATGATCCTGCGATTATATGAAAACATTGGCCAGCTTAAGAAAGAGGATGCCTTTTATAGCTGGAGCAAAACAATCCTCGTGAATAGCTGTAAATCGTTGTTGAGAAAGCGAAAAAAGCTAGTGCTCGTTGAGGATTTCAACCAGTATATCGAGGCGGATATTCCTGATCCGTATCTTCATAGCGAGCAACAAATTGATATTCAACAGCTATTAATGAAGGTAAATCCACATCAAGCTGAAACGATTAAACTAAAGTACTTTCATGACCTCGATTACGAAACGATTGCACAAATAACCAATGTCTCAGTCGGAACAGTCAAATCACGGATTTTTGAAGGGTTGAAAAAGCTTAGACGTTTTTCCGGAGGTGGTAAAGATGAATAACATAGAAAAGCAGTTAGAAAGAGAAAAACAACGGATTGATGCAATGTCAGCTCCACCAGAATTAGAGGGGCGCTTACGCAACACACTGAACACAAAGTCACAAAAACCAAGACGTTTCACTTCTCTATGGAAAATGGTAGCGGCGGCGCTCGTCCTTTTCACAATTGTCGGTTATCATTACAATGGTTTTGCTTATTATGGAAAAAAATTATTTGGCTTCGATGAGTTAGTGAACGGAACTCTACAGCAACTAAACGAGGCCGGAATGGGCCAGGTTATTGACAAAACAATCTCTCTTGAGAACGGGACGGAACTCACGATCGATGGGATTATGACAGATGCAAATCGAACCATTCTTTACTACACACTGACAAATCCTAATGGGGTTGAATACGGTGACGATTTTAGCCCTTCTGAAATCACTGGTTTTTTGACGAAAGCTTATGTGTCAAGTGGGACCGGACTTCTAAATGAAGAAGGAACTGAGCTAAAAGGAATGATGGATTTTGACGCCGTAAGTCCATTTGCTAAAAAACTAACGCTTCACTTCCGGCACCAATTAGAGAACGGACAGATGCTTCAAAAAGATCTTACCTTTCCATATAATCCAAACAAGGCATTACAAGCTGAGATCAAACAAACGATTAACAAGAAAATTCAATTCGATAAAGGAACGGCTACATTCAAAACACTTTCAGCTACGCCAACGATGACAGTCATTAAAGGGACCTTGAATGTCGAAAATTTTGATCGGTTACCACTTGGATTACATGGGATTGACCTGATTGCCAATGGCAAACCCGTTGAAATTCTCGGCAGTAGCAGTAGTTCTTCGCTACGTGGAACTAAGTTCGAGATCAGATATGACGCACTGCCAGAACAATTAAATTCTCTAGAACTGCACATCAAGGAGTTTATCGGTTATGCCACTCTGCAAGAAACATATTCCATACAGCAATCGATAGCATTGATGGGGGAATATGAACTCTTGATTAAAGATGTCAAAGTCACTCCAGAGCGGGTTGAATTGACAATTGCGACAGATGAATTTGTGCTACTCGATGGCGTCTCAATCGGAACTGACACTACTAAAACGCCATTACTAACAACGATTGGGCAAATAGATACGAAACAAGCAGATGGACGGATGTTAAAGGAACGAACTCTTTTATTTGAAACGACGACAATGCCAGACACACTCTTTATTGAGGGGATCCATTATTTAAAACAATACGATGAGCGAATTGCCATTCCAATTAACTAGCAGCATTCGCAACAGCGGGTTGGTTGTGATAAAATCAACACTAGTAAAATTGATCGAAAAGGAAGTAGAACGAATGGCTAAAGGAAGTACACCAGTTACAAAAAATGAAATTGTTGAAGTGATGATTGAGGATTTAACCCATGAAGGAGCAGGGGTAGCGAAAATAGATGGTTATGCCTTGTTTATACCAAAAGCGTTGCCAGGTGAGAAGGCATTGGTGAAGGTAATTAAAGTGAATAAAGGCTACGGTTTTGCAAGACTCTTAGAAGTCACAAAGAAAAGCGAGGACCGTGTTGACGATCCTGCTTGCCCAATTTTTGATCAATGCGGAGGGTGCCAGCTACAGCATTTAAGTTATGAAGGTCAGCTTAAGCAAAAACAAAAGCAGGTAAAGGATGTCCTAGAGCGAATTGGCAAAATTAAGGACATTGTCATTCATCCAACCTTAGGAATGAACGACCCGTGGCGCTACCGTAATAAAGCCCAAGTTCCATTTGCTGATCGTGAAGGTGGGTTAATTGCGGGCTTTTATAAAGAAAGAAGTCATGAAATTATTGATATGAATAGTTGTTTAATACAGCATGAAGAAAACGATAAAATTGTTCAGGCTGTCCGAGAAGTGGCTACAAGATTAGGCATCAAAGGCTACAACGAAGAAAAACATCAAGGAACATTGCGTCATGTTGTCGCTCGCTATGGGGTTAACACAGGTCAGCTCATGGTTGTCTTGGTGACCAGATCTCGTGAACTTCCTCATAAAAAAGAGCTAATTGAAGCTATTCAGGCGAAAATCCCGCATGTGACATCGATAGTACAAAACATCAATTCCAAGAAAACGAATGTAATTTTTGGAGAGGAAACGGTTGTTTTGGCAGGTGAAGAGTACATTTACGACACGATTGGTGACGTAAAATTTGCGATCTCAGCGCGGTCATTCTACCAAGTAAACCCTGAGCAGACCAAGGTACTCTATGACCAAGCACTTAAATATGCCCAACTAACAGGGGCAGAAACAGTAATTGACGCCTATTGTGGGATAGGAACGATCTCATTATTTTTAGCGCAGCGTGCAAAGCATGTGTACGGTGTTGAAATAGTTCCAGAAGCTATTGATGATGCAAAACGAAACGCAAAGCTAAACCATATGGAAAACGTAGACTTTGCAGTCGGTGAAGCAGAAAAAGTCATTCCATGGTGGTACGCTCAGGGCATTCGTGCTGATGTCATCGTCGTTGATCCGCCAAGAAAAGGCTGTGACGAAGCGTTGCTCGATACCATTGTAAAAATGAAACCAAAGCGAGTCGTTTACGTTTCATGTAATCCGGCGACCTTAGCTAGGGACCTACGAGTTTTAGAGGATGGTGGATTTAAGACAGTCGAAGTCCAACCAGTCGATATGTTCCCTCATACAAATCATGTAGAGGTCGTTACCTATCTTGATTTAGTGTAACGGTTAACAATGGAGAGGAGGCTAACTTTGTGTTAGTCTCTTTTTTACTATTTTCGTATACTTTTTTTCATACTCCTCAGGTAACAAGTTAGAAAAGAAGCTCGCCGGACTTAGTGTTATGCCTAATGCAGCATAGTTGAATAGCAACAATCTATGCAAAAACAGCTTTATACAAAGAAGATTTTTGGTCCTTTATGTTAAAATTTAAATAAAGCCTTGTAGCTTTTTAGGAAAAGGGGAATTTGAATGGTTGAAAAAGAAAATCAAAATAGAAAAGCAGTGATTGCATTAACTCTAGGTATTCTATCAATATTCGTACCAGGATTCGGAATTGTAATTGGCGTAATTGGTATTATCATCTCAATAGCTGCCAAAAGAGAAATTGAAAGGACAAACGAAGAAGGTATCAGTTATGCAAATGCAGGTTTGATTTGCAGTGTGATTGGAATTGTAGCCCAACTTTTCTTGGTCCTAATTGGAATTATTTCTTTTCTTAATGTGCCTGCAGCTTAGCGATCGTATTTATCTTAGTGAGTCATCATAAAATTGAGGTGATAGTCATGTTTGATCAAATTAGTATCATTAACGCGTTGTATCAAGTAGTTATTTTTGCAGCGTTATTTGGAATTATCTATTTCGCTATTTCGTTGGTACGAGGCCTTAGTGACAATAAAAAAAGGTTAAAAAGACTAGAGGAACAGACTGAATACTTAATGAATAAAATTGAAGAAAAATAAGTAAAGTCAAAGGAGAAAGTCATAAAACTGCCTAGGTGCTGGTCGTGTGAATATTCGTTTAAATGCCGTGAACTATATTATGGTCTAGGTCCAAAAAATGTCCTAACTGTGGTTCAGACCAATATGTTACGGCTCAAAAAAGACGCCAAGGAGCATGGGGAGGGCCAATAACTGCATTGTTTATGTTCTTCCTTTTACAAGTATTCAATCTATCTTTTACGGTCAGTCTAATCCTTGGTATTACCTTAATAATCATTGTTCTGTTACTAAACCCATTTTTGTTAGAATTTACGTATAAAGACGAAGGGATTTTTTGATTTATTGCTGCGTAAGGGAATGTAGTTCCAAGTATATGTTTATGAATGGTAAGGAAAATAAGCGGTGATGCTAAAGCTATCTAGTCAAGAGGTTGGTGAACGAATATTAAACCTTGGATAAGAGTTCTTTTAATTGTAAGTGTTATTACATGCAGTATAGCGGTTGTCCAAAGACTCGGCGTATTTACTTTATTGCTTCAAGGAGATCTGGATGCGATCCAGTTGCTCTTGAATGAAAATTTAGCAACCGTACTTTTTATTATGTTAGTTATGATGGTTATTCAGAATTCGTTTACAATCATTCCACTTATAGTTTTGATTACCGTTAATATTATGTTATTTGGTTTTTTCTACGGTGTAATTTGGAGTTGGATTACAAGTATTATTGCTGCGGCTATCATCTTTATCGGTGTACGGTACTATTTTCAAGATTTTTTACTAAAAAGAATTAACACTGGTTTTAAAGAGAAAATAGAAGAAAACGGATTGCTATTTGTGTTTGTAGGCAGAGTTTTTCCGTTCATACCTACCAGTATGGTTAATATAGCAGCGGGCGTAAGTTCTATCCATTTTAAAGACTTTCTGATAGCAACTAGTGCAGGTAATCTGTTGTTTTTCTTTGTTTTAGGACTAATTCCCTTGGGAATCGTTACATTAGAAGTCGATTATTACATTTTAGGGATATTCTCGGTTATCATCCTGGTTGTTTATTTTAGTTATAAATTTATCTCCAAAAGAAGAACAGCTAGTTGATGATTTTTCAATCAACTTAGGTGGAAGGATTTGGGTTTAGGTTCGTAGAATTTAACTTAAATATCTAGTTGTGCGAATGGTTTCAACGCGTTTAAAATCTAGTGCGAAAAAAATGAATGCTGAAATTCATTAAAGCGAGTAAAATTGTGAGATGGAGGAATTTAAGTGGGGATTTGGATGGATTGATGGGTAATGCTTCTGAAGTTAATATTCAAGATGTAAGAAAAGAATTTGCTAAAGTATTAACGAAGGATGAGACGGTAGACAAAGCTTATAAACTAATAAGAGATCTTTTCATATTTACCAATAAACGATTGTTGCTAGTAGATAAGCAAGGGTTAACAGGGAGAAAAGTGGAACTACATTCGATTCCATATAAAAGTATCACTCACTTTAGTATTGAAACCGCTGGCAACTTTGACTTAGATGCTGAACTTAAAATTTGGATTTCGGGAAGTGCAGCACCTATTCAAAAGCAATTTAATAAAAGCTTAAATATTTATGAACTTCAAAGCGTTTTAGCAGAATACGTATTATAGTAGAAAAAACTGGCGATCATTGATCGTCAGTTTTTTTTAGTGCTGCTTTGGAACTAAATAGGTAGAGGTGAGTGTTATTTTCTGGCAAGTTCTCTGCCGTTAAATAAAATGATAATTTCATTTTGTGTTTCTTTCGGAATTTTCTCCTCCGTTTTTATGCGAAGTTTTTCGTAGAAAAAGAAAATAGAAAAATTATAGATAAGAGCAACTCCAACGAACAGCAAACGTAATTGTAACAATCTTAAGGGCGATAGAAAAAAACCGAAAATAAGAGTAAGTAAAATGAGACCGATAAATAGAATAGCTCCATATAAATAAAGTTTTCTTTCAGTGGCCGTTAACTGGTCTTTCTGTTCATGTTCTACCATAAGCGTCACTCCTTGTGTCTACCCTGTTAATAGATTTCAATCTGAAACTTTCATAGGTGGTCCTAGAAGAGAGAGACCTATTATTCCTAATATATGTAGATTTATTTTGGGACAGAACGTAGAAAGTGATCATTGAGTACTTAACTATTTATTAACCATATTTGTCGGAGGGGTTCTACAAAAAATATAATGAAACTTGTCCCCCTTTTTCAAACTTTTTTGTATTTATAGAGTAGAAGGAAAAAAAGTATGGGAAGGGGAAACGTTATGTTTGAAACAAATGTAAAATATGCACTGAATGTAGCACCTAGCATTATTGAAGAGGGGTTAACTCGTAAGGAAAGTGAATGGCTCTTAGATGGCCATTTTCTCTTTGAGGACCAAGAGGGAAATGACTTGTTTGTCGTCGTCAAAGAAAACGTCGACCATCGTGATGTTGGTGAACTATTTCGATATGAAGCACTATCAAATAATCCGAAAACAAGATATATGCTAATAGGCAAAACAATCTCAGACCTAATAAAAGAAGGATTAATCAAATGGGATTTTGAGTACAGAGAATTAGCAAGTTCAAAAACTAAAGTAATGCTGCAGCTATTGGTTTCAGAAATGATCGAAGAGGTTGTGCAATTGCAGAACTTTCAATATCAAATGGAGCAGTGCATCGACTTACTTACGATCGAATTAGATATGCTGCATTGTAGGGGTCTGACCCCCGCCGCGTTAAAGCTTTAACGCAGTGGGGGTCAGACCCCATTTTTTCCTTTTTATTAGTACTATTTTCTATATTGTCGAATTTTTACCTACTTAATTGGGATACTAACTTCTAAATCATCTAAATGTTAGAAAGGGTAGGGGCATCATGAATTTTAAACCATATGAAGACGATTCTTTGTTGTTTTCAAAGAAGTCTGCTCGCAATGTGTTTATTGTGTTAGTGTTGGTCTTTTTTTCTATCTATATTGGGTCTGAGCAGCTCGGGTATGTAGATATGGCGCTTTATGGCTATTTATGGGCGACAATCGTTTGCTTTGTTTTGTTGACGATTAGAATTACGTCTTGGACGCTTCGTCCTCCAACGAGAAGGTTATGGAAACAAGGAATAAAAATGATGGCGAGTCCTAAAGGACTGAAGTTTGCTTTTAAAACCTTATACTCCAATTTTGGAGAACAGAAGTTTATTAGAAACCGTTCGTTTTTTCGTTGGGTTCAGCATATGTTCATTTCTTGGGGAGTTTTAATTTCTTTTGCTATTACATTCGCGCTTGTATTGAATTGGATGCATTTTGAGTTAATTGAACCAAAAACATATGTCGTGGTCTTTTTCGGTCTACCGATGTTTCAGATGGAGGCTGATTCATTTTTGGCTTTCATGCTTTATCATGGCTTAAATTGGACCGGCATTGCGGTCATTATTGGATGTGGCATGGCCTTATACAGAAGGGTAACGGATCAAAAGAAGATTGTTGAGCAATCGAAGGAGTATGACTTTTTTCCACTCGTTCTTTTAATAGCTATCTCAATCACTGGTTCTCTTTTAACTGTCTCTGCAATTTGGATGGAGGGCTTCTCGTATTTAGGAATTGCTTTAGCTCATCAAGTTACAGTTATTGTTTTTCTACTGTATTTTCCATTTAGTAAGTTTTGGCATTTACCACTTCGTTTTTTGGCAATTGTAGTTCCTATGTATCATGCGATGGCAGAACAAAAGCCGTGTGCGAAATGTGGACGAGAGTATGCAACTGCTACTCAAATTAAAGATGTTCAGATTGGGTTAGAAAAAAGGCAGTTGTCTGTTCCGATAGACAAAACGTCTCTTCATTTTTCGGATCTGTGTTCAGAGTGCCGAAGAGTAAGCCATCGCTTGGGTGGATATGGTGCGAAAGTCCACTTAGGGCAGGCAAATATAGTACTAGAAAGTAATGGCCGAAACGGTCTTCAAGCAGCGAAAGGAGAGGAATGATACATGGGTCATTCTCAAAATAGGGAATATGTCCAACGTGAATATGATGCGATCGAAAGAGATGGGGAGGAATTAATCTCAACTCATTGCTGCTTTTGCGGTATGCAGTGTGGAATGAACATCCGTGTGAAAACGGACTCAAAGGAAGTTCTCGGAGTTGAACCTCGCTATGATTTTCCAATGAATGGTGGAAGACTTTGTCCAAAAGGTGTTGCGGCTTACCGACAGGCAGAGCATGGTGAAAGACTTCTACATCCACTGATCCGGAAAAATGGGAAGTTAGTGGAGTCTACTTGGGACGAAGCGATGGAGCTTATCGTTTCAAAGATTAAGGGAATCCAAGCGGAGTACGGTAAGGACGCGATTGGGATCTATAGTGGTTCATCGATGACAAATGAAAAATGTTATCTAATGGGCAAATTTGCACGGATTGGCCTTGGTACAAAAAATATCGATTACAACGGAAGATATTGTATGTCCTCTGCTTCATTTGGGTTTAATCAAAGTGTCGGAATAGATCGCGGTTCAACCAATCCGTGGTCTGACATTAAATCTGCAGATGTATTGCTATTAGCGGGTTCAAACACTGCTGAGTGTCATCCGTTATCAATGCCGTATATATGGGGAGCGCGAGATAATGGCGCCAAAATCATTGTTGTTGATCCAAGGCAAACGAAGACAGCGTTAGTTGCGGATATTCATTTGGATATTCGTCCAGGAACTGATGTGGCGTTAGCGAATGGACTACTACATGTCATGATAGAAGATGATTTAGTAGACCATGACTTTATTGAAAATCATACAACAGGCTTTGAAAAATTGAAGGAATTGGTGAAAAAATATACACCAGCGCATGTGTCAGAGATTACAGGTGTTGCACCAGAAAAAATTGTGAGCGCAGGAAGAATGTTCGGACAAGCAAAGAATGGCATGGCGATGTTTGCTCGTGGTGTTGAACAGCATGCTACTGGAACAGATGCAGTTTCAACTTATGTAAATCTTTGCTTAGTCACTGGGAAAATTGGTCGAAAAGGATCAGGATTCGCTACCTTTACTGGACAAGGAAATGGACAAGGTGGGAGGGAACATGGTCAAAAAACAGATCAATTACCAGGGTTTCGAAAGATCACCGATCCTAAAGCGCGTGAGTATATTGCCAGCGTTTGGGGTGTAGATGAATCCGAAATCCCAGGGCCTGGTTTATCAGCTTATGAATTACTACAAGCGTTAGGGAAAGAGATTAAGTGTTTAATCTTGGCCTGCAGTAATCCAATCGTCTCTTCTCCATCCATTGCTCATGTTGGTGAATATCTTAAAAGCTTAGACTTCTTTGTGGCAATCGATATGTTTTTATCAGAATCTGCAGAGTTAGCTGATGTTGTTTTACCGTCAACCGTTTGGGTGGAGGATGATGGAACAACGACGAATGTCGAAGGTCGTGTTCTTAGACTCAAAGGGATTGATCGAACTCCTGGGGAGTCAAGACGTGATTGGGAGATAATTTGTGACTTAGCAGAGCGCCTAGGTAGAGGAAAGTATTTTAAGTACGATAGTCCGGAAGAGATTTTTAACGAGCTTCGAGTAGCGAGTAAAGGTGGCATCGCTGACTACTACGGAATTACTTATGAAAAGCTAGATAAGATGCAAGGGGTATTTTGGCCTTGCCCGACAGAAGAGTCGGAGGGCATGCCGAGGCTATTTGAGGATCTGAAATTTAATTTTCCAGATGGAAAAGCAAGGATATTAGCGTTTGAACATAAAGGGCCAAATGAAAATATTAGTAAAGAGTACCCAATTATCCTATCAACTGGTCGTGTCGTCTATCACTATTTAAGTGGCAATCAAACACGACGAATTGAATCACTGCTAAATTTTTGTCCGGATCCCTACGTCGAAATTCACCCGAAATTAGCAGTAAAGCATAACATCGGGGATGGAGAATTGGTTAAAATTTCGAGCGCAAGAGGTAGCATGGAGGTTGTCGCAAAGATTACCAAGATTATCAGGGAAGACATGGTATTTGTACCGTATCATTGGGGGAAATCGTTAGCAATTAACAATTTAACGAACCCAGCCTTAGATCCCAACTCGAAAATTCCTGAGTTTAAGGTTTGTGCGGTAAAGATTGAAAAAGCCGAGAGTATGGGGGTAAAACATGGGTAAAGTCTTATATATCGATTACGAACGATGTATAGGGTGTAGGGCATGTATCGTTGGGTGCGAAGAATGTAGTGGACATGATCACATGTCAAGGATGTTTGTCGACGAGTTAAATCCCGGGGAAACAGTTGCGACTTCACCTACACCATGTATGCACTGTGTGACACCAGCATGTGCGGAAAGCTGTCCAGTACAAGCGATTTCTATTACAGCTGATGGGTTTGTCCTCTCAGCTTCAATGGAGAAGTGCATTGGTTGTAAAAACTGTACCTATGCGTGTCCGTTCGGAATCCCTAGAGTAGATGACGTCAAAAAAATGATGTACAAATGTGATATGTGTTATGACCGTACATCCAAAGGTACACCGCCAATGTGTGCGAGTGTTTGTCCGACGGATACAATTCAATTCCTTGATGAGCAGGAGTTGAAAAATCATTCACCAAAAGAAGTTCAATACCAGTGGGACTTTGGTGGTACAACCATTGAGACAAAAACCGTAATTGGTTTACCAGATACGAGAAGCAATAACTTTGGTTATTATGATGGTGAAGGGGTGCAATCATGAAGAAAATTGAAGAATTTCTTCGTTCACTTACTTTTAACGTTAGAAGAGACCGAGAACTAGATTTAAACAGAAGAGGCTTCGTTGCCTCAACTCTAGCACTAATGGGTGTCATGTTTCTAAGCTCGACTCCCTTAGTGGTTTTATCAAAAAGGAAAGAAGCCACTGATTTAGAAATGTTTATTGCCAATCAAGGCGATTTAGAGGTTGGTGATAGTGTCACCTTTGGATATCCCAAAGAAAGTGACCCAGCTTTACTAATCCGCATTTCTGAAGAGGAGTACCGTGCCTATCACATTAAGTGCACTCATTTAATGTGTCCTGTCTACTGGGATAAAGATGATGGGAGACTGATTTGCCCTTGTCATCATGGCTTCTTCAATGTTGAGGACGGGTCAGTTATTGCTGGGCCTCCACCACGTGGTCTACCTTCAATTACCTTGTCATTTAAAAACAACGGCATATATGCAGTTGGGGTTACCCAAGCACAACACTAGGAGGTGTATCAAATGAGAATGGCGTGGTGGATATTTATTAGTTTAATCACGATACAGATCATTTTAGTTCAATATATGGTTGAAGAATACTTAGCAGGGCACTATGATACACTATTTTACTATTTTCTTGCACTAGGATTTATGTTTGTATTCACGATCATTACGTACATTTTCTTTAGAAAAGTAGACCGAGTAATGGATCAATAACTAAGGGGTGGAATACTTTGGGAAAAAATAACGATTATCAGGCTTTATCCAAAGAGTTTTTTAGTAAAGTTCAAGGAGATCCAAAATTACAGGAGCTGCTTCAGAACTACGCACAAGAACGAATCCAGCACCATCCAGAAACTTTTCATTCTCATGCATTCGGTGAAGGGAATTATTCAAGTGAACAAATTAAGGAAGCGCACAAAAATGTCACAATAGATGACCACCATTTTGAATCAATGGTTGATCATTTCGTACAAGCACTAAATGTTCATGGATATAGTGATGAGGACAAGAAGAAAGCACTGGAAATGTTAAAAGGGTATAAGGATATGGTGTTAAGCGAGCAACTGTAATGATTTTATTACAAATAAATACGTGTAGACGTTATAACGAAAGGCTGTTTTCGAAAACTTTGTTGCTATTAGAAAAGAGCGTAATGAAAAGAGGTTGGAAATCGGTCCAACCTCTTTTCGTTGCCTATAAAATTATTCCTTCTCTGGGCTACTCGTTAATTTTACAACCTTCTGCGCAAGCTCCATATACATATCAAATAGAATTCCTTCACGGTAAATAGATGGTTCAAAATCGCCTTCCTTAGGTGCTATGATTGGTAATTTCGCGAGCACCTCTGTACCTAAAGAAGAAGCAAGTTGTTCGGATCCACCTTTGCCAAAAATATAGTATTTTTCCTCGGAATCTGGTGGCTGAAAAAATGACATATTCTCAACGATCCCAATGAGTTCATGATTGTTGTTAGCTGCCATTTTACCAGCTCTTTCTGCAACATGAGAAGCAGTTGGGTGAGGGGTTGTCACTAGGATTTGGTGTGAAGAAGGGATCAGTCGATTGACATCCAAAGCAACATCTCCAGTCCCAGGAGGCATGTCAATGACGACATAATCTAACTTGCCCCAAAGAACATCATTAATAAACTGTTCGATCACTTTGCCTAGCATTGGTCCGCGCCAAACAACGGGGTCATTGTTTTTGACGATAAATCCCATCGACATGATGGACACCCCATGTGACTCGACGGGAACAATTTTATTATTCATTGATTTAGGTCCAAAGCCTATATTCATCATTTTTGGAATGCTACTACCATAAATATCAAAATCGATTAGCGCTACAGCTTTTCCTTGCTTTGCTAATGACACGGCAAGATTGGCAGAGACAGTAGACTTTCCAACTCCACCCTTACCAGAAATAACAGAAATAATTTCACCAGATAACATGTAAACCTCCCAATTTTCTCTCAGGTTTTAAACTTAAAAGTATGAAGCATTATCTTTACAATTTTTCATAGAACTATAGATATAACTAACCCACTTATCCCAATTCTTTGTAATATAAACAGATTCTCCGTCTGGCAAATAGCCTAAAAAACTATTTGAATCGTCGACTTTCCCATTCAATGAATGTTGAAGCTCTACAATGATATCATGAATGAGTAGATATTCAGGTAGCGTTAATTCTCCAGAATACTGAAGATTAATTTGACCTTCAGAAATAAACAAATCCCCAAGCGCTTTATTAACTGTCGATGGATGAATTTGATAGTGAGTAGTACTAATTCTATTTATGTTGTTCATGTGAAGAATTGTTTCATCTAGATCACCTTGAAATGTAATAGTTGTCGATAACAGTGTGCAAACCTCCCTACATCTTTACATTAAGTATGGACAACAGCTACCATATAATAAACGTCTATTAATTTATTTGAATTATATTAATTATTGGGGGTCAATTATTGGGGGTCTGACCCCCGGTGCTTTAAAGCTTTACAGTGGTGGGGGTCAGACCCCAGATGCACAGAAAGGATAATGAAAAACATGAAACCGGTAAACTATGATTTGAATGATACGTTATATGCGATAAAGGCTGTGATGACTGAAGATAAGCCGGAGATTACAATAGGAAAGCTTGGTACGTTCTCTTTTCAAAAGGGTTTTTATGTCTATGTTGGTAGTGCTAAGCGAAATATTCAGCATAGAATTAATCGTCACATTAGAATAGAGAAAAAGCAGCGCTGGCATTTCGATTATTTACGTCCTTTCGTTGAAGTACTGGAAGTTGAAACGTTTCCAGGAAATGAGGGAGAATGTCTGCTTTTCCAAAGATTAATGAAAGAAAGCAGAGGAAGTACACCCGTGAAAGGATTCGGTTCGTCCGACTGTAGATGTACCTCTCATTTGTTTTATACTGCTGTCCAACTTTGATTTGCAATTTGATAGGGCTGATTTAAGTAGAATTCTACATATCAAACAAATAAGAGGTGCACGTTTGCACCTCATTACAATATTTTTTGCAGCTTGTTTACATACTGTTTCGTCAAAGTAAGTCACACGTTCTATAATAATGTTTCATCTTATTTCTTTACTAAGGCTCTTTTCATAGAAAGAATATGGCGTAGCTATGTCAAAACAGCTAATAATAACAATCTATTAGATAAGATCCTTAGGTTAAAACACAATGTTACTTTTTAATAAACATGGCTTTCAAAATTGTTTTTAATGCAGAGTCTGTCTCGATATGTGTGCTGACTTTATCTAAAAAGGGAAAATCGGTTGGAGTTACCGAGAGTTTCGCAACTGGCGCCACATCATGTTCACATACCCACTCGTCCGAAATTCCACCTCGTTTAAAAGAGTTCTTCGGCAAGATATATATGGTACCATTTGTCCAAGTGTCATGAGCATCTTCATTATTAATAGAAAAATAATAATAACGCTTTATTCCTTTCTTTGTTGGAACAGTAATGCAAAGATTTCTAAGTGAACCTATATATCCTTCTCGTTTTTTAACGGCAAAAAATAATGACCATACGCCATCGCTCGCAGCAAAAACAGCTTTAATTGGTCTACCATTAAAGAGGGAGCTTTCTTTTGGCTCGAAACTACTAATCAAGGAGTTATTAGAGCCATGTACTAATACGTTTTTATTTTCAATAATATAATTTAGAAACTGGTATTTTGGGTAGCTGCTTTTATAAGTAATAGAATTACCTTCAGCAGTTAGTACATTATGATAAATGTCCTCAAATTCATTGATTGCATGGTCAGGCAAGTCTAACTCTTCTACTCTAAGTAAATGAAGTTTATCTAAAATATATTGTTTTAAGCGGTTTTGTATTTTTGTCGTTCTCATAAATCCTCCTAATATACCATAAAGAATAACTTCTTTACTTCCAGCATACTTAATAATATTCTTTAGCCGAAGTTCACATTCCTTTTATTAATACTAAAGGTCTTTTTGGGGTCTGACCCCCGGCGCTTTAAAGCTGTACAGCGCCGGGGGTCAGACCCCAAAAAGGAAACGAACTAATTCTTTAGTCAAAGTGTTAGATGAATAATTGCTGTTCTAACCTTAACTTATAACATTCTCTAGTCGGGACACCCTAAGATAAAACGATTGGAGGCTATGAAAATGAAAGTCTTATCGATGATACAACCTTGGGCAAGTCTGTTTGTTCTAAGAGAAGCTCAATATGAAACAAGGACGTGGAAAACGAATTATCGTGGCCCGCTAGCAATACATACTAGCAAAAAAATTAATAAGGCTGTTTGTAGCCATGTAGCAATTCAATCGTTGCTAGGAAAGCATGGCTACACAACTGAGACACTGCCAACGGGAGAGATCATAGCGGTCTGTAATCTTGAGCATTGTTTAAAGGTAATAGAAAAAGATGATACGTGGGCAATTCTTGAAGATGGACGAAAGGTATCTGGCAATGACTTTTTCTTAGGTGATTATGATGTTGGTAACTATGCTTGGGTAATATCCGACATGAAAGTTCTAGAGACTTTTATCCCGGCAAAAGGCCAGCTAGGGCTTTGGGAATTTGATTTATAAAGAATGAGATAGTGCTAAAAAAATTAGTCATTAGAACCTAAAAGGTTTTTACTTCTAACATAACGAATAGTTAATCTTAAAAACAAATCTATATAACATATTAAATTACACGCATGCCGAGATTTTGACATGTGTATTTTATACTGTGGCAGGTTATTGCTATTTTACAGGTGAAACTAACAAAAATTTTTTAGTGGTGGAACTGAGGGTGATTGAGTGGATTTAGAAATAAGTAGTTTTGGGACGTTAGTGGGACTCTTTTTAACAGTTGCTTTAATCCTAAGGAAGGTAAACCCAGCGTATGCAATGATGCTTGGGGCGTTAACAGGAGGACTTGTTGGTGGTTTAGCGATAGGAGAGACTGTTCAAGTTATGGTACGTGGGGCAGAAGGGATGACAGGAGTTGTGCTCCGCGTTTTAGCTGCTGGCGTACTTGCAGGAGTCTTAATTGAATCGGGGGCAGCAAAGAAAATTGCGGAAACAATCTTACATAAGCTTGGTGAAACAAAAGCGTTACTAGCGATAACTGGTGCAACGATGATTTTGACAGGTGTAGGAGTTTTTATCGGAGTAGCCATTTTAACTGTAGCCCCGATAGCATTATCGATTGCAAAACGTGCAAACATCTCCAAGTTTGCTATTTTACTAGCGATATCTGGAGGTGGGAAAGCTGGTAATATTATCTCACCGAATCCAAATACAATTGCAGCAGCTGAAGCCTTCCAGGTGCCACTTACTTCGGTGATGTTTGCTGGACTCTTACCAGCTATAGGTGGAGTTTTGATTACTTACCTTTTTTCGAAGCGTCTAGTTAATCGAGGGAGTCTTGTAAAAGATATTGATCTTCAAGAACAGCATAATGAAAAGCTACCATCATTGTTAAGTGCTTTAAGTGGTCCGTTGGTCGCTATTATGTTATTACTTTTGCAACCTTTATTCAATATAAAAATTGACCCACTAATTGCACTTCCATTTGGTGGTGTTGTTGGGGCTCTTATTATGAAAAAGGGTACACAACTAAATTCATTTTTGACATCAGGGATTTCCAAAATGACAGGTATTGCAATTTTGCTCCTTGGGACAGGGACATTAGCAGGCATTATTACTCATTCAGCTATAATTCCCTTAACTTTAGACGTTATAGAGTACCTAGGAATTGCCCCATACTGGATTGCTCCAATTGCAGGTGTCACTATGTCAGCGGCAACTGGTTCTACTGCAGCGGCGACTGCTGTTGCAGGTACTGTCTTTGCCCCAACGATCATGCAGTTGGGCGTGCAAGCATTAGCGGGAGCAGCGATGGTTCATGCCGGGGCAACCGTCCTAGACCACCTACCGCATGGTACATATTTTCATATCACTCGTGGTAGTGTAAACATGGACTTAAAGGAACGCTTCAAACTCTTACCATATGAAACGTTGATTGGCCTAGGAATCGTTATGTTGTCGACGCTGATATATGGTGTAATTGGTTCTACTTTATAAAAGTTCGGAAGTTCACTTTCACCAACACGAAGCAAATTGTAGTAGAGAATTTTTTAAAAAAAGAATAGAGAGTGAACTTTCCTGTGAGAGGCTATTTTTTGGGTAAAGCCCCGGACCTAATTTTCACTAATTTGTAGGTTTTTTACTTCTTCTTTAAGTACTTCAAGTATAGTGCCATGCTTAAGTAGGTAGAAAGTAAAAGGACAATAAATAGTGGTGTAGACATCTGGTATCATTCCCTTATTTTAAGTCATGAAGAGCAGGGTGAAAGAACATTAGTAGGACCGCGATGGTTGGAATCGATATCGTCAGTGCTAAAAGTGGTTTTTTGTAATGTATCCTTATTAAAATGAATGTAATAACGTTAAATAAAGTTGACCAACCAAGGTGCCAGCCATTATCAAATAAGAATAATCCCTTTTTAACAAACAAATATTCAAGGAATGAAAAATACGCTACCCATGCTGCAAGATAAACAATTTGCTTTTTTCCCTTTGGGTAGTACTGTAGAAAAATCATTAATACAACTGGGACAATAAAGAACGTAAATGTTAGTTCAATAAGTGTGTGATTTAACCAATCAAATGTAACTGCATGGTATGCCCATAATGTGTGGTTGTAAAATAAAAAGTTGTATAGTAGATTGCAAACAATGTAATAGAGGATGGTTGGATAATATTCCTGCCATCTTTTCCAATCAATAAAGATCTTTGCTAAAACAATATATACCACGACTACTAGTATTAAGTACATTCAGCTCTTGCTCCTAAGAATTATTTTTTAAATAGTATGCCCATTTTAATAGAAGAGTAGACAAAACAAGGTTTCCGAAAAAATATGACACCAAACTAGCAACAGCCTCGTCTAACTTATAGAAAGACAATTAAATACATATTATTAGGAGGACAACATGAAAAAGTTTAGTAGTTTAGTAGTTTTTGTACTAGTTTTATTGGTAGCGGTAGGGTGTGCGAGTGGTGAAGTAGACAACAAGAGTGAAATTTCATTTGAGGAAATTGTAACTGACATTAAAGCACAAATGTCAGAGGATTTAAAGGAGCAAACCAACGGTGATGTTACGGATGTTTCACAGGTTTATTTGAAATGGATTTGATGGATGAAAGTGGCGCCTTCTTTATGGAGAACCAAAATATCAGTAAAGAACAGCTTGCAAATGGTGTTGTAATAGCAGCAATGATGAATATAAACTCTGATCTAATCATTCTCTTTGAAGCTGCTGACGAAAAAAGCGCGGAGTCGTTAAAAGAAGTGTTAGAAAGAGAAAAGGAAGCTCAGGTTCAAACTTGGTCGCAATATTTACCAGACCAATACGAAAAGGTAAAAAATAATGTGATAACTACTGATGGAAACTTCTTATTGTATGTCACGTATAGTGACCCAGAAAAAATCGTCGATGTCTTTAATAGCAGCAATAAATAATAATGAAAAAGGCACTTTTTGTGCCTTTTTTTCAACATTGCATAATAACGTTGGTTTTCAAGATCTCAGGTCATCTTTTCTAAACTTATATCAGTGTTACATGATATAAGTTTAGAAAAGATCCTTTATTTATGATACTGTACTGGAAGTGGGAACATGGTATTTAGTAGCTTAACCTTCTTGTTTTTCTTTTTACCGCTCGCTCTTCTTATCTATTACATGAGTCCTGGCAAAGGAAAAAATCTCGTATTACTGCTCGTGAGTCTCATCTTTTATGCTTGGGGAGAGCCTGTATATATAGTTTTAATGATCTTTTCAGCATGCTCTGATTATCTTCATGGGCTGTTGATTGTTAGATATCGTCTGAATGAACGTGTGAAAGCGAAAATGATTTTGCTCTCCTCGATACTCATCAACGTAGGAGTCCTTAGCTTCTTTAAATATGCAGACTTCTTAATTGAGAATATTAATTCAGTTTTAGGAACAGATATAGCGCTTTTGCAATTACCACTCCCTATCGGCATCTCCTTTTATACGTTTCAAACGATGTCCTACACGATAGATGTATATCGTGGTCAGGTCCAGCCGCAAAAAAATCCGATTGCCTTAGCAATGTATGTGTCATTATTTCCACAGCTGATTGCAGGACCAATCGTCCGCTATAAGTCAATTGTTGATGACCTCCACAATCGTAAATGGGATACGGCACAATTTGCGGATGGTGTTAGGCTCTTTATCATAGGGCTAGGTAAAAAGGTGTTGCTAGCAAATAATATTGGCATGCTCTGGAGTGATATTTCTAGTCAGACTCCAAGTGAAATATCGATGATGACAGCGTGGATTGGGGTTATTGCATTTGGATTTCAAATTTATTTTGATTTTAGTGGCTACTCCGATATGGCTATCGGGTTAGGGAAGATGTTTGGATTTAACTTCCCAAGAAACTTTCATTATCCGTTTATCGCTAAAAGCGTAACCGAGTTTTGGCGAAGATGGCATATCTCACTTGGAGCTTGGTTTCGCGATTACGTCTTTATTCCGCTTGGTGGAAGTAAACATGGGAAATTTGCTACATTTAGAAATCTCATACTGGTTTGGGGGCTAACTGGCTTATGGCATGGTGCGAGCTGGAATTATGCTTTGTGGGGGTTATATTTTGGACTGATTATTGTGGTTGAAAAAGCAGGGTTACTACGAATGCTCAGTAAGCAACACCCATTTTTTCAGCATCTGTATTTGCTCTTTATCATCAGCTTTAGTTGGGTTTTATTTGTGTTTGAGGAATTGGCCACAGCAACTGTCTATGCAAAATCAATGTTCTGGTTATCAGGAAACACTTTATACGATACACAGTTCTTGTATTATTTTTACACAAATATCATTCTACTGCTTATTTTGATCATTGCAGCGACACCTGCTCTTAGCTATGTTTCCAGTAAGACTAATCAGAAAAGGGTAAGATTAATCACAATAATTCCTGCTGTTTATTACACTAGTATCCTATTAGTAGCAACTGCCTATTTAGTTGATGAATCCTACAATCCGTTTCTCTATTTTCGGTTTTAGGAGGGGGGATGGTTGACATGAATAAACTAGTAATCGGGATATTTCTTGGGTTTATAGGATTAATTGGACTATTTAATGTAGTAGAAGCGGATCGTAATTTTTCCGAGCAGGAAAATCGGGTTCTCTCACAAATGCCAGTGTTTTCTTGGAAAAGCTTTCTATCCGGAGATTTTACAAATGATTTTGAGGTGTACATGAGTGATCAATTCGTCTGGAAAGAGTTTTGGACAGGGTTAAAGGCAGATGCAAACCAAGCGCTATTAAAACAAGAAAATAATGGGGTGTTATTTGGTCGTGAAGGCTATTTGTTTGAGCGTTTTGTGGAACCAGGAGAACAGCTCCAACGTAATCTCGAAAGCCTTCGCTCTTTTTCAAAAACAGAGTGGGAACCACTGTTTACTTTTTACTCGCACCAACATCGATTGCGATATATGAAGATATGTTGCCAATGTATGCTGAAACGTACAGTCAGAAAGAAACGCTGGAGAATATTGAAAAAGAGTTGGCGGATACGCTTGTCTATCTTGATGTCTACGAAAGCCTCAACAGAAAAAAGGACGATTCGATTTATTTTCGAACCGATCACCATTGGACAATGAGAGGCGCTTTTTATGCTTATGAAACAGCTGCAAAGGCGTTGGCGGTTACACCATTTCGTAGCGAAGATTTTCACCATACGATTGTTTCAGATAATTTTTACGGTACGTATCATTCTAAGGCAAAACCACGCCGGATTACACCAGATACGATCGAAGTATTTGAACCCAAATTTGAAATTAGCTATCGTGTGGAATACGAAGGTGGTCAATCAATTACCGACACCCTATTTGAATGGAACTTTTTAAACCGAAAGGACCAATATGCATTGTTTTTAAATGGAAACCATAGTCACGTAAAAATAACTTCTAGCATTCAAAATGGTCGCAAACTTGCAGTAATGAAAGATTCATATGCCCATGCATTTCTCCCATTCTTAGCGAACCACTTTGAAGAACTACATGTGATTGATCTCCGCTATTACCGGTTAAGTATTGATACTTATCTGAGTGAACATGATATATCTGAAGTGTTGTTTCTGTATAACATAGCTAATTTTACAAATGATTCGAATCTGATTTGGTTGCAGAGGTAGGGGTTAACCAATGTCATTTCATTATTAATTAAACGTTTGATTAATTTTGGATCCTCGAAAAATTGACTCAAACAAAGCTGTTTCAAGTTTTAATCAAACGTTTGATTAAGAAATCAAAATGATTATGAAAGTCTTCTGTTTCAAGGGATTGGACTTGATTAACAAAGTTAATTAAACGTTTGATTAATTTAACTCTAGATAAAAATGGATGGGTTAATTAGAGAGAACCAACGAAGTAAAACACTCGTTTCTTAAAAAGTGAGGAAGATGCATGGGAAAAGTATTTGCGAGGTATTATGATGCGTTCATGAAACCAGTGGAAGATAAATTTATAACGTCGTGGCGTAAAGAGTTACTTACCCACGCACGTGGAAAAGTGTTAGAAATTGGCGCTGGTACGGGGATTAATTTTCGTCACTATCAACATTGTGATAAAGTAATTGCACTTGAACCTAATACCTATATGATTGAGAAGGCTGAGGAAAAAGGCAAACAAGCAAGTGTGCCGATAACGATCATCGAAGGTCGAGCTGAGAAGCTACCATTTGCTAATGAACAATTTGATACGGTTGTTGTCACACTGGTTCTTTGTTCAGTTGACAATCCAACACAAGCGGTAGCGGAAATGAAGCGAGTGCTGAAACCGTCTGGAAGGATATTGATAATTGAACATGTAAAAATGCAGCAACCGTTATTTGCTATTTTACAAAACATGATAACGCCCCTTTGGAAACGATTGTGCGACGGTTGTCACCTTAATCGAAACACAGAGCAAACCGTTAAAGATGCTGGTTTTGAAATCATTTCAATGATATCACATTTGTCTAGTTTCGCAGTAACAATAATTGCGAAAAAAAGCTAGGGCAATCGAAACAAGCTCCGGAACTTCGTATTACTACTAAGTTTTGGGGTTTATTAAGTTCCAATATTTGTATACTCAACCTGCTAAAACATTTAAATGAGATCACAACTAGAGGAGGCAGCGGATGGCAAAGGCAACGAAGATATTTGTTGGTAATTAGACGACGAGTATTTATCAGATTGCACTACATTTAGTAGAGAGGGAAAAAAGTACTTCTCATTGATTTTATGATGCTATCAAACGAAATATCCAAGCTCGTATGAGAGGCGAGTTTTTTATGAAAAAAACGGTGAAAATTAGAAAAAACCTGTCGTTAGTTTGCGAATTACATGGTTTTTAAGACCTTTTGGAATTGAGGGTAGATGAGATAGCCCAGCAAAACACCAAGAACATTTAGAATGAGATCGTCAATATCTAAGCTCCCTCTTCTAGTCAGAAATTGTAGAATCTCAATCAAGCAAACTGAGAAGATGGCAATAACCAGTAGTTGTTTCAATCTCGATCTGCCTTTGATGTATCCGTAATACAATCCAAAAGGAATAAATAGGCCGATATTTGCGCTTAAATTGTATAGTGCAATTAAATAATCCACTTGTCCTGATAAATAAAAAACAATTGTTTCAAAGGGAATAAGATTGATTGTTCCGTAGTTTTGATTTTGGGGTCTAAAAAACAATAGCACAAAAAGTCCAAACGCATATAGCAAGGTAATAATATGAAGGACTATTGGTGGAATGGTTACGGTCTCTTTTTTGATCCAGCAGACAATAAAGAAAACAAACGTTGTAATACAAAACCATATAACACCGATTACTAGTGTATGTAAGTACTTTGTTATTTCAAGCCATACGGGTAAGAACAGGAAAAAGACAATTTGAGAATAGACGAAACTTAGTGTTACTGTATTTTTCATTTTTCTGCGCCACTCCGTTCAACGATAATGGATAACCTTTAGGTTATTATAACAGAGAAACACCTCACGTAAATGAACTGCAATCCTAAACAATAATGGGGTGCAGTTCATTCTGAAGTGAGGTGTTTCTCTAAAAAACCTGGAGTTTCTTTAATTGCTTATTGTACCAATAACAAAGTCCACCAGCTATGAGATATGAAACAAATGTCCAATAAATGTTCCAACCGTTTTGATATCGAACTCGTTTGAGTTTTACTGAGACTAGTTCAAATAAAGTAAGTATGAAACTAAAAATGGCAATGACTAGTACACTATTTAGGTTCCTCTTACGTAAAAAATAGGTCAGGTACCCTGCTGAGATAGGGTAAACGCCTAAATGTACAGGAATTGATGAGACTAATTTTGTTTTATAAATCGGTTTGGTCCTCCAGAACTTTGCTTGACCAATGACATCAAAAGTAAAAGCAACAACAGAAGCGAATGGACCTATGAGTAAGAGCGATTTTTTATCTTTGTCGTATAACTTCAATCCAAAGATCCAAGGAATTATAAACCCAAAGAGAATATTTAAGAACATTAAGCATCAACCTCCATTCCTATTATTTGGTATATAAAAGTATTTATACGAGTGATTTCATAACTACATGAATAGCTAAAATGAAAAAAATATGAAATTGGTGCAAAACAAAAAGGCACAGATTTTCTGTACCTTCTAACAGATTTTATACCCCATGGGGATGCTCGTTTTGTTTTGTTATTTAAGATATGAGCTTCAAACTGATCGCTGCCCCTAGCACCATACCGATAAATACGATTCGTTTCCAGTCCTTAGGCTCATTGTATAAAATCATTCCTAAGATCGCTCCCCCTGACGCACCAATTCCCGTCCAGATCGCATAGGCGGTACCCATTGGTAATGTTTTCATAGCATGAGCAAGAAATAGAAAGCTTGCTCCAAAACCTATCAGTAAGAGAAGGAAAGACTGCCAATTTTTGTCTCTATGTAGCTTGTTGATCATTAATACACCAAACATCTCAAATATTCCTGCAATAATCAAAGAACCCCAAGCCATTATGCATCAGCTCCTTCTTTAACATCTTCTTTTGTCACTAGCTTCAAACCAATGACACCGGATAATAAAATGAGAATGAGCAATATTTTTTCAACTTTAAATGGTTCACCAAAAAACATAATATCCGAAAAAACGGTCCCGGCAGTCCCAAGGCCTACAAAAACAGCATAAACGGTTCCAACCGGTAGCTTTCTGGCTGCCATGATCATTAAATAAAAGCTGACTATGATTGAAATAACCGTCACACTCCAACTCCAAAAACCAGTGGCATACTTTAAGCCGATGACCCAAAAGACCTCAAAAAAAGCAGCAATGAATACTTTAAGCCAATCTCTATTCATTAAAAAAACCCCCTAATGATATTCTTATCAAAAAATACAAAAAAAACGAGAGACCTGTAAAAGATCTCCCGGGCTTTTTTCCCTCCGTGCCACAGCTAAGCTGTGGGTTTTCTCTCGGACCAGACCAATAGTATATTGCGGAACCCTAGAAAACCTTTCATTAGAATTATACAAGAAGGAAGGACAAAGCGAAAGAGTGTGGACACTATGCGAGACTGGGTGTTACTTATTTTAGGGGGAGGGCTTATAGATCGATTCTACGTGACTGGATATCACATATTTTAGGGGGGTGGCTCGTAAGACGATTTTGTGAGACTGAATTTTACATATTTTAGGAAGTTCCGGCGCGTAAAACGATTTTGCAAGACTAGATTTTACATATTTTAGGAGGTTTTGGCACATAAAACGATTTTGTGAGACTGAATTTTACATATTTTAGGAAGTTCCGGCGCGTAAAACGATTTTGCAAGACTAGATTTTACATATTTTAGGAGGCTTTGGCACATAAAACGATTTTGTGAGACTAAATTTTACATATTTTAGGGAGTTGTGGCACATAAAATGATTTTGCAAGACTAGATTTTACATATTTTAGGAGGTTTCGGCACATAAAACGATTTTGCGAGACTGAATTTTACATATTTTAGGAAGTTCCGGCGCGTAAAACGATTTTGCAAGACTAGATTTTACATATTTTAGGAGGTTTTGGCACATAAAACGATTTTGTGAGACTGGATTTTACATATTTTAGGAAGTTGCGGCACATAAAACGATTTTGTGAGACTGGATTTTACATATTTGGGGAGATTGCGGCACATAGGACCGTTCTACGTGACTGAATTTTATATTTTTCAGGAGGTTGCGGTCCGTAGGAACTTATAAATGTAAATTTCTATAGGCAAAAAGGCTGACTATACCAAAGTCAGCCTCTTTCTTATTGTCCTTGCCCTAATGAATATCCTAACTCGCCGTTAAAGCGGTAGAGGTTTTCGATTTTAATGAAATCTAAGCCTGCTTGTTGAACACGGCTTAAAAGTTTCAAGATATCCTCGTTTGTGATTGATTTTTGCTCGGGATTGATTTGAAAGCGGCAGCGCCAGTGGTCGGTAGTGAAGGTTTCTGGGAAACCACCTGGATATACTTTAACGCCGCGATTTGTAATGACAGCGAGAGAAAACTCCGGTCCAGCTACTGCTTCTAGTTTTTCCCCGATCTCATCGGAAACAAGTTCGTTGTTAAATAAGAATACATCAACACCATCTAGTTCGCGAACGACTTCTGCTTTAGGTCGATCTTTCACTAATGGAGCAAGTTTAAATCGATCCTCGTCTGCTGAAGCTTCCACTTTTTATATTCGACTGGGTTAAATGTTGATGGAAGCTGCCCTAGTCTTGCGATGACAGCATCGGCAAATTCTTTTGTACCGACAGCAAAGCGACCTTTGGCAATATCTCCTGTAAAGACCTCGTCTTCAATAGTCTTCAACCAGGCGTTATGTATTCGTGCCGCCACATCTGTTTGACCTATATGCACTAACATCATAATTGCACCGTGTATTAACCCAGACGGATTTGCGATTCCTTTGCCGGCTATATCTGGTGCACTCCCGTGAATTGCCTCGAACATCGCTACCTGATCACCGATGTTTGCTGATCCAGCAAGTCCAACACTACCAGTAACTTGTGCTGCAACATCTGAAGCAATGTCTCCATATAAATTTGGAATTACAATGACATCAAATTCTTGTGGCGTATCAGCGATTTTGGCCATACCGATGTCTATAATCCAATGCTCGGTTTCAATGTCGGGGTATTCAACAGCAATCTCGCGGAATACTTTATGAAAAAGACCATCAGTTAATTTCATAATGTTATCTTTGGTAAAGCAGGTAACTTTTTTACGATTATTTTTACGGGCATATTCAAACGCATAACGGACGATTTTTTCTGTGCCAGGACGGGTTATTAGCTTTAAGCATTGGACAACCTCTGGTGTTTGCTGATGCTCAATGCCAGCATATAGATCTTCTTCGTTTTCACGAATGATGACCATATTCATGTCTGGATGTTTGGTTTGTACGAATGGGGCATAGGATACATTAGGTCGTACATTTGCATATAGGCCTAGCGTTTTACGGATCGTTACATTTAAGCTTTTATATCCACCACCCTGTGGTGTGGTAATCGGGCTTTTTAAGAAAACCTTTGTACGTCTCAGGGACTCCCAAGCGTCATCTGAAATTCCTGATGTTTGTCCACTTAAGTATACTTTCTCACCAATATCAATAAACTCAGGTTCGATCATTGCCCCAGCATGGTCTAAAATTCTTAGCGTAGCATCCATAATCTCCGGGCCAATTCCATCTCCACGAGCAACGGTAATCGCGCGTTTTTCTGTCATAACGATCTCCCTTTCATAGTTAGTTTACAAACTAAGTTGTATTTTACCATATTTTAACTTAATAACGCTATTAAGGTGATTTACCTCGCAAAAAAACCTCCAGCCAATGGAGGTCAGCATGTAGTATTTATTCTTCCCGTTTTCCCATCATTCCATAAAAGAAGATGTTTGTAATGTCCTCAGTCAACGGCAGGACTTTTTGATAGACCTCTTCCTTTTGCATATAATCCTTTAACATGTTGATGTAAAAGAGGATGGCTTCATTTGAAAGGTTTGGGTCAATATAGCCTTTTTCCTTACCCTCTAGGAATAACTGGTTAAAATAAGGAATCGCCTTCTCGGCATAGATCTTTTCAATGTAGTTACCTTCAGAATATTCCTTCATCAAGTATTGATAAAATTCTTCGTTGATTTGAGTAGCCACTTCTTTTTTATTAAAAATAAGTTTCTGTATCTTTTCGGGAAAAGTGATATTTGCATGAATAACCTTTTCAAAATCCTCAACAGCTTTATCTACATAATAGATGAAAATTTCATGAATTAGATTATGTTTGCTTTCAAAATAATTATAGATCGTCACCTGCGATACCTTTGCTTCTTTGGCAATTTCGGCAATAGAGACTTTTTGGACGCCGTGCTTCATAAAAAGATCTAAAGCGGCCTCAAGGATATTTCGTTTCTTTTGTTCACGTCGTCGTTGGAAACCGTCCATGTTTTTCACCTCACTCTTAGTGTAATAAAAATTATGTAATAAAACAATGAAAAGAGTTCATAAACTATTGTCAGGAGTATTGTTTTTGTATATTATGAACTATATAAGTAAAAATATTTCATTTTTTTAAAAGGCTGTTTTTGTAAACTTTGTTTCTTTTAGGTCGTCTTTTGAGAATATATAAGCTTTTTGGGACAAATATATTTGTCCGAATGGCTTTTTATTCTCAAAAGCTTCACGCAAAGCGTGAAGAACCAAGCATTCGCTTGGTTACGACAACAATCTTTTAGAAAAGAGCGTTTAAAAAAGATCCTATAGAGGAGGATTTACGATGACCATATTAAAAACAGTCAATGTCTCAAAACGGTTTGGTAAGTTCGCAGCATTAGATGGTGTAAACATGGAAGTGAAGAGTGGCGAAGTATTTGGTTTTATCGGTCCAAATGGGGCGGGGAAATCAACAACGATTCGAATTTTACTCGGCATCTTAAAAGCGAGCGAAGGAGATGCAACGATTTTTGGTATGGATGCTTGGAAAAATGCAGTTGAAATTCACAAGCGATTATCGTATGTACCAGGAGATGTGAACCTCTGGCCCAATTTAACTGGTGGTGAAGTAATTGACTTATTTATGATGATGCGTGGGTCATCGAACCAAAAACGTCGTGAGGAGTTAATTGAAAAATTTGATTTAGATCCTTCAAAAAAATGTCGCACCTACTCAAAAGGAAACCGACAAAAGGTAGCTTTAGTGGCTGCATTTTCATCCGATGCCGATTTATTTATCTTAGATGAGCCGACATCTGGGCTTGATCCACTCATGGAAAAGGTGTTCCAGGATTGTATCATCGATGCGAAACGGGCCGGGAAAAGTGTCCTGCTCTCAAGTCATATTCTATCTGAGGTCGAACGGTTATGTGACAGGGTCGGAATTATTCGCCAAGGGAAGATCATTGAAACGGGAACACTTCAAGAGCTACGTCACTTAACAAGAACGAATTTGTTGGTGGAGACGAAGCAACCTGTGACCGCTTTACATGAGTTAAAAGGGGTGCATGATCTAACGACGAAAGACCAAGCCTTATCCTTCCAAGTCGATCCAGAGGAATTGGATGCGGTCATGAAGTACGTAAGTCAGTTCGGCTTACTCAGATTAGAAAGCTCACCACCGAAGTTAGAGGATTTATTTATGCGCCACTACGAAACAGATACAGGAGCGGGAGGTGCATCCTAATGTGGAAGCAGCTGTACAATCAGACAGGGAGACTGTCAAGATTTATTGTCAGGCGTGATCGCATCCGTCTTCCAATTTGGTTATTTTCAATAACAGCCATTACGCTCCTGACGGCCAATGCCTTTACGGGATTATACCAAAGTGACTTAGAACGTCAGGCAATTGCTGAAACTATGAAAAATCCGGCGATGACAGCAATGGTTGGTCCTGGGTTTGGATTAGATAATTATACATTCGGAGCAATGATGGCTCATCAAATGCTGTTATTTACTGCAATCGCAGTTGCAATCATGAGTATTTTATTAGTTACTCGCCATACACGTGCCGATGAGGAAGAAGGACGAATTGAATTAATTCGTTCGTTTCCAGTTGGAAGGCTGTCTAACTTAAGTGCCACTGTGCTTGTCCTGTTTGGTGCCAATCTGCTATTAGCATTGCTAGTTGGTTTTGGACTGTTTGCTTTAGGCATTGAAAGTTTCGACTTAAATGGCTCGCTTCTTTACGGAGCAGGGTTAGGCGCAACGGGGATGTTCTTTACAGCTATTACTGCTTTGTTTGCCCAAGCATCAGGAAATACCCGCGGCACGATTGGGTTTTCTTTTGCAATTTTGTTAGGGCGTACCTCGTTCGAGCAGTTGGAGATGTCAGTAATGAGCTCCTTTCCTGGTTTTCACCGCTAGGTTGGATTTTAGGAACAGAAGTGTATGTCAATAACTACTGGTGGCCAATTCTTCTAACGGTTGTGGCTTCAGTTGTAGTGGTAGCGATCGCCTTGTACTTAAATGCAATTCGTGATTTAGGTGCGGGATTGCTCCCGGCAAAGCCAGGTAAAAAACACGCGTCACGTTTTTTGAAAAGCACGATTGGACTACCATTTAGACTACAACGAACAGGAATTATTGCGTGGGCGATTGGGATGTTCATATTAGGAACGTCCTATGGCTCGGTGTTAGGTGACTTAGAAGCCTTTTTAGAAAGCTCTGAAATGATGCGAGAAATGTTACAAGCTACTGAAGGGCTTACGCTAACGGAACAATATTTAACGATGCTAATGTCCGTGATATCAATGATTTGTACGATCCCTGCCCTAATGCTGATCTCAAAGCTTAGAGGCGAGGAGAAGCGAAATCACCTTGAACATATTCTAGCTCGTGCAGTTTCACGCACAAGGTTAATGGCGAGTTACGTATTCCTATCTGTGTTTTTGGATTTATCATGCTATTTTTAGCTGTTATTGGCTTGTGGTCGGCAGCGGCCGCTGTGATGGATGATCCAATTTCTTTCACAACGATCTTTCAGGCAGCGATGGCTTATTTACCAGCTATGTGGATTTTGATTGGTGTAGCGGTGGTGCTCATTGGTTTTTATCCAACGATGACAAGCTTCACATGGCTATACCTAGGCTATTCCTTCTTTATTGTTTATTTAGGAGGCTTGCTGCAATTCCCAGAATGGCTTGGAAAACTTTCACCATTTGGGCAAACCCCTAAGCTTCCAGTTGAAGATTTAGACGTATTTAAGATTTCGGTGCTGACAGGTGTGGCTGTCGTTCTGATCGTCATTGGCTTCATCGGCTTTAAAAAACGGGATCTAACCCTGTAAATAGTTCAGTCTTAGAAAGTTCACTTTCTCTTATCAAGTACAGGTAGAGTAAATCAAATTTACATCCCTAATGGTGAAAGTGACCTTTCATTGGGATCTAACCATATAGAAATAATGTAAACGGTCATCACGTTGAGATGACCGTTTTGTCTTTAAAAACTAACATAAAAAACTAGCTCTCCCTGAATGGAAGAGCCAGTATATTCAGACTTATCCTAACGGAAAATTAGGTTGTGGTTAAGTCTGAGGAGGTATAAAAAGCTTAATAAGTTTAAACGCATTTGATGAAGCATTCGCATCACATTTGGAAAGAGTGCCTTAACCAGAAACGTTATGATTATTAGCATTTGTCTCGCCTCCTTAAGATAAGTTTTTACACTTGGTAGGATAATTATTAGGAGTTTTTATGATAAGCTAGTTTTTCTTTATCAGTAGTGCCAGGTGGTTGTTCAAGCCAATTATTCTCAATCATAATATTTGCGCCAGTTTTCGCATATTGACCAATTTCTATGGAGAGTCGTTCGTAATTTAGAACGATATCACTTCGTTGGCTTGCCGAGGCTGCTAACGCGTAATTTCCAGTCCCCGTAGCACTCAATAACGACATATGGAACATCATTAGTTTATCTGAGAAAGGCGGTATCGTTGAATCGGTTATACAGACGTCAGAGCTAATAGGTGATGGAATATGATTATCAAGGAGTGTTCCTGAAAAAACCTTAACATGTTTTTGAGATATCTCACTACCTCTTATCATAAATTCCTGGACGGCTTTAAGGGGAGAGGTTTGTGCAAAGCTTAAGGCAAGTTTCATCCCGATTAAATTTGTTTGGATGTTCATAAATAAATGAGAAATTTCGATAGAGTTTAGTGGTCGTTGTTTGTTTAAAAAACTAAATCCACTAAAATAATTTTTCTTGTCGATAAAATCAATCTTTTGCGGAACTGGAATATAAGGAGAACGGACGTATACCCCTTTCTCAAGTGCAATCTTTGTCCCTTGATTATACAATTTAGTTGTTTCTACAAGCGCCGAAGTATAGAAATCAATGAGATCCTCTCGTGCACTCATTGATAAAAATCCACTATTTCCTAGCATGCCGACCTTTGCCATGTGGTTAATATAGGTCAAACAGAATGTATCTGTATAAAGACTTGGAGCATTTGGATTGAGATCACTTTCAGTAAAACCAGTGGGAATCGCATAGTTTTCTGCTTGAAACAGTAGTGTCAACTTTTCTAAATGAGCCTTTGTTAGGGTAAGTGCTTGTTCAATGACAGGATAAATATCTTCATCATGAACATGCTTGATCATAAAGCTTAATACGCATTTTGACATACTATCATTCATATAAGAGGTCCATAACGAACCAATTTCAGAAGAAGTAAGGGATATATTTTCTTTAGGCATGTTGAAAACCTCCGCAGAATAGTGTTCTTAGGAATAGTTTTAGATAGAAACTACTTTTTATTCAAGGACACTTCCGTAAACGATATGGTTTTATGCTAATATGTTACGTTTACAACCTTCAAATATTAGCTTAGATATATCTTGTTATTACTGCTTATATAAGCAAAATTTTCCCTTATTCAAAGTGCATTGAAATTCAATTTAAAACCGAACTGTAGTTGCGAATGGTTTTTACGTGAAATTCCTTAAGGTCTTTAATTTTTCATGCTTCGTTAAAAAACCTTTCTTACTTTGGTCATAATTTGATCACATTTTTCCTGTAAATTGTAATTAGATCCAAAAGCGATCAAATTTCTGACATACGAGAGGGGTATTTTAAAATGAAAAAGAAACTTTTATTAGTGTTATCAAGTATATTATTATCAATCGTTTTACTAGTAGGTTGTACGGATGGCGAACCAGGTTTGAGGATGAGCAACCAACAGAAAACTTTGATCCAACTGAAGCTGATGTAGAGTTTAACGAAGATGAAGAATTTGATGAAACAGAAGAAGATGAAGAGACTACTAACTAGGTAGTATCATAAAGAAAACACTAGGAGGCTTCCTAGTGTTTTTTTCTCTTAAAAATTGGAGAATGTAGAAGGTTAAAAGAGTGTTGATCGGAATAAAAAATAGTAATACAAAAATACCTAAACTCCCAAACAACCCAGAAGTCTGTTATGAAAGGTTTGGACATCAAATATAAAAAGGAGGACTATTACGATTGATAAAAAAGGAGTATTGGTGAAAAAAGCAACAAATAAAGCAAACCACTTGTTATTGTTCTTTTTATTAATCAATAGGCTGACCGTAGTAGAAACGAGCAGAGAAAATACGATTAAACCTAATAGTAAAATATTCAGTAAAATCAATCCGTCTTTACCTACCCATGTAATATCCGGTACCGAAAAACTCTTCTTGATTTTCATCAAGAACATAGAAGGCACCCTTTATTTCATCAAGTCCTACGACAATATACGAATTTTTATAGTCAGTCCGATCGTCTGTTTTTTTAATTGTTATCACCGTATCTTTACTTGATGATTGCACCTCAACTAAATCTAGTCGTGTTCCTGGCTTTCCTAGAGAAATAACTACCGCTTTTTTACCTTCTGAAATCGTGAACACTTTATAGCCCTTATACATAACTCTTTCAGTTTGTAATTCGTTCACATAGCTTTCGATCTCAGATAACTCCCCTAAGCGATGGTCCTCTAAAACCCAAGAGTTGTTTCCACACGCTGTAAGGAAAACCAAAGCAAGTAGTAATAAGAAACTTAATTTTTTCATAGTATTCAACTCCTTTAGCATTCTTTTTTACCTTAACATAAAATTCAAATATTTAGCTTTTTTATTTTAGTGAACTTCATAATTACCTTAATCGAGCTATCATCTATAATTAGTTGCGAAAATAATGAATTAGAAAATCATCAAAAAAATTGTTAATAGTTCCTTTAAAAATGTTCTTATTACGGTCATAGTTTGATCATAATTTTCTTCTATAGTTAAACCTAAGCAGCATAGAGCCAGCATACTTAGAGCAAAAAATGAGGAGGAAAAAATGATGAACATAAATCCAAAGCATGGAACAGAAAAAAACACGAGAACACCAATCGTAAAAAAAATGTTACCAGCCTTATTGTCAACGACACTAATAGTTGGAAGCTTAGTAGCTGGTGGATATTCAGCTTCTGCCAATGGTTTGCCTCTTGGAAAAACAGATGTAACTCAATCGCTTGAATCCTCAATGAAACATGGTTCACCTGATACACATTCGGGAGGACTAAAAGCAACGCAGGCAATCTCTACTGGTACTGAGACGGCAGTTTCTGCAGACGTAAAAATCAGCGAACAGCCTTGGCTTATGGCCAAATTCCATAGTTTCATAGGTTTATTTACACTGCTTGTTAATAAAGTAGTAACAACAGAAATCGAAGCAGAAAAGAAAGTAACAGCTGATGCGGATACGACATATAGTGAACAAAAGTCAGAAACGACTACTGAAAAAGTAGAGAAAGAAAACAAAGCGCAAACTAAACAAACAAGCGGAAGTATCAAGCTCCAAAATGAAGCTTCGGCAAACATACAAACTGGAACCACCAAACAGAGCGAGTACTACAAGAGACGGTTGAAAATACGAAGGACGTAACCTTACCAATCCTTGAAAAGACAACAGAATATCGTCCTTTAAGTAATCTTGAGGCTGAGCTCACTCTAAGTGTCAAACAAGAAAATTCAACACGGTAAGAGGAAACAGTAGAGATAAAGATCCTCTCCCGTTTTATATAGATTTCCTTCCTGATTTACAACAGCCCATTTGCATGTAGAACCCAGATTAAGGGTTCTTTTTTTTGTTTTTTTTTACTAGGCTGTTTTCACAAAGTTTGTTGCTTTCGTAAAAATCCCAAAAGCCGGATTTTTACACAAAATACTAAGAATTCACCACTAATTTAGTAAGTATTGCTCTTTTCTTACTTTTTATTGGTGATATCTTCATCTAAGGTATTTTTCCGATTATTTTAGAGTAAAAAAGCAACAAGTTTTTTTGTGTGACGAGTAACCGCAAGAGCAATGTTTACGAAAAGAGCCTTTTACTAAAAAAACAATGATTATAGTAGAAACTTTTTTGTCCCCCCTAAAAATGAAGTTCCCACCGTAAAGATATAATAGGTATTATTTTTTTGCGAAATTGTTGGGAGGAGTGAAAATCATGCAACGGTATAAGGCCTTAGTAATTGATGATGATTCCAATGTTCGTGAGATTATCCGAATTTACTTTAAGCAGCAACAAATCGACTTAGTGGAGGCCGATAACGGGCTGGTCGCACTTGATTTAGTTGAAAAGGAATTACCCGATATTATTCTTTTAGATGTGATGATGCCCCAAATGGATGGGTTTGAGGTCTGTCGTGAACTTCGAAAGAAATTCGATATCCCGATTATTATGTTAACAGCTAAGACAGAAGAGTTTGACCGTGTCCTAGGCTTAGAGCTAGGTGCGGATGATTATGTTAGCAAACCGTTTAGTCCGAGGGAATTAGTTGCTCGGATCAAAGCTATTTTTCGCCGAATGCAACCTAAAGAACAACCTAACAGTGAGAATCAGGCTCTCAAATTTGAGGATCTTATTATTAATATTGATCGTCGTGAAGTACTTGTTAATGGTGAAAAAGTGACGCTTCGGCCGAAGGAATTTGATCTATTAGTTCATCTGGCCAAATCTACAGGCAATGTATTTACAAGAGAACAGCTCCTTGAGCAAGTGTGGGGCTATGACTTTATTGGAGATATCCGAACTGTCGATGTTCATATAAAGAAGCTACGACAAAAGCTCCAACTTTTACAAAAAGAATGCCTACAAACCGTCTGGGGAGTCGGCTATAAATTTGAGGTTGAAGCCTAATGCTAGGCATGAAAAAAAGTATCTTCCGCCGTCTCATCCTAAGCTATATGTTTACGATTGTTCTGGGGATTGGGATTGTCGGAATCCTGATGTTCTACTTTGGTAATAATTATATTTATAGTGCCAAGCAGGAGGAGCTACTCCGTCAAAGCAGGACTGTAAATTCAAATATTCAAGATACGAGATGGATTAATGAAGAAAAGCAAGAAATCTTAGAGTTCTTAAATCAGACGTTTGGCTCACAAATTTGGATTTTTAACGAAAAGGGTGAGATCATTGCCACCTCGACACAGGATGAGGTGTCGATTGGAAAATCTGTGGCAGTATCAATCGTTGAAAAAACACTTCAAGGCGAGAATGTTGTCAGTCGCCTAAAATTCGAGGGATTATCGGAGCCGATGTTGTCTGTTGTGGTTCCCTGGGGCAAGCAGGATAATGTTTATGGTGGAATTGTTCTGCATTCACCGCTACGAGGCTTAAACGATATTGTCGGGAAAATCAGGGAGACTATCCTGTGGGCAACCTTGTTTGGGATTTTATTTTCGACAGCTATGGTTTCGTACCATTCCTGGACAATTTCCCGTCCCTTGCAAAAAATTGATCGTGCCACCTCTAGGATGGCAATGGGAGATTTTCGAGAACGGATCGAGATTAAATCTGAAGATGAAATTGGGGATCTCGCCAATACGATTAATATGATGGCTGAAAAGCTAGAAAAAATTGAGGTCGAACGCCACCGACTTGATAATATCCGAAGTGATTTTTTGGCGAATATCTCACATGAATTACGAACCCCTTTAACAACCATGCAGGGGTTTTTAGAGGCCCTTCAGGATGGTCTTATAGAGGACGAAGGCAGGAAAAGGTATTATGATGTGATGTACGATGAAACGATTCATATGAACCGTCTCGTCGATGATCTATTAGATTTAATTAAGCTAGAAAATAATGAAATTACCCTATCAAAGTATCATGTTGATACGAAATCGATTCTTGAAAAACAAAAGTTTAAGTTTGAAAGAGAGGCTGCTGAAAAAGGTGTTGCGTTAACTCTAACCTTAGGGGAATCACTACCAAATGCGTATACTGATCCTGTACGATTTGAACAAATTATTAATAATATTTTGAAGAACGCAGTCAAGTTTACTGAAACAGGTGAAATATCAATAACAGCAGAAAAAGATGGCCCGTTCTTACTACTGGTAATTACTGATACAGGAATTGGTATTTCAGAAGTAGATCAAGAATTCATCTGGGAACGCTTCTATAAAGTCGATCGTGGCCGTTCTAAACAAAATAAAGGAACCGGTCTAGGGCTGGCGATTGTAAAAAAATTAGTTGAATTACACGACGGGAAAATCACCGTCCAAAGCCAAATTGGCCAGGGCACTACATTTAAAATCTGGATGCCATCAGAAGAAAAACTTAAATAGAAATATATTCTAATAATTATTCTACAAGGCTCTTTTCGTCAACTAGGGTTGCTGCTTGGTTCGTATAATTCCTGTATGTCTTAGCATAGATGTTACAGGTATAGACGAACTAGTCGTAAAACAAAAATCGATGCGAGAACAGCCTTATTCAAGACTAGAGAACAGAAACTTCTATTTGATCCTAAATATCTTACACTTATCAAAGGGAGTTGTGTATTATGACATTAAAACAATTTGTATTAGAAACTATCAATAAAATTCATGATTTCGATGCGAAAAATAGAAAAAGTATCAAGAAGCTAATTAGATTAGCAATTGAAGATCTTCAATTCAGAACCGTTGCAAAAGTAGAGGGGAGTCGAGGTGTTTGAGGTCTTATACTTAGCATCAGGCGTAGAAGAGAAGCTGCTTGCAAAAATCACTGAGTTCGCGATAGGTAACGAAGAAGAGGCAAGTATTGATTCCGTCTATGACGGCTATGTAGTTCGTAATTATTAGATTGATAGAGTTACTCAAAAAAACCTGAGCGCATTGTGCCCTCAGGTTCTTTGCTTTTATTCAAGCTAGAAACTCGACTTTGAACTATCGCTCTGAATACGGACTGTTTTACCGTACCAATTGTCCATTAATGTATTCTTTACAATAGTGTATAACACACAGTATAATGAGAATAGGAGTTGATACCATGAGCGATGTTAATGAAATAGTTGAAAAAATGCTACAGGAATTACGGCGTGGAACAATTTCAATTGGTGTGCTGAGTTTGCTTACCAAGCCTCAGTATGGCTATTCACTTGTTACAATGCTTGCTGATAAGGGCATTCAGGTTGAAGCAGGGACGTTGTATCCACTGTTAAGACGACTAGAGAAGCAAGGGTTATTGGAAAGTGAATGGGATACAAATGAAGCTAGACCGCGCAAATACTATTTGCTTAGTCCAATAGGTAAAGAGGTGTACCAACGCATATGCATCGAGTGGAGAGCAATTGTTAAGAGTTTAGACGGCTTATTAAATGATGAGGGAGGGGTACGTAATGGAGTTGATTAATCGCTATATTTATGCTGTAACCGAACGACTTCCAGAAGCGCAGCGAGCGGATATCGCTAAAGAGCTAAGGGGCTTAATTGAAGATATGCTAGAGGAGCGAGTCGGTGGGGGTGACCCTGCAAAAGGTGATATTGAAGAGGTTCTACTTGAACTCGGTGATCCTGTTTCCTTTGCAGATAAATACCGTGGTACAAAAAGATATTTAATAGGACCGGATTTATTTACTCCTTATTACACAATTTTAAAGATTGTCCTGTTTGCTATAGCAGTAGCGATGAGTGTTGTGTTAGTGATTGAAGTCATCTTTGAACCAACCACTGTTCCAACGCATATATTCAGTTTGTTACCTCGCTCATTAATGCTAGTGCGATGGCTTTTGCCTGGGTCACAGCCGGATTTGCCATTGCAGAATATAAGGGAGTTATTCCAAAAGATCTATCGAATGAACTTGATGACTGGAAGCCTTCTGAGCTTCCGCCAGTTCCTGAACAGCAAAAGCAAATAAAGCGCGGGGAAGTTATAGCGGGTATCGTTTTTACGGTTATCGCGCTAGGGTTTGTCTCCATTTCCAGCCACCTAATTGGGATTCCGATTGTATTGAACAATGAATTTGTGACAATTATTCCGATTTTTAACCGTGAGGCTTTTGTAAGCATACTTCCACTTATTTACCTATTTTTTGGAATTGGTCTTCTCAAGGAATGCTTGAAACTAATCTCTGGCCAGTGGACAAATAAATTAGCCTTCTCGACTCTTATACTCAATGCCATCACAATAGGATTAGTCTTCATTGTTTTTAAAAATGATGCGATTTGGAATCCGAACTTTATGGCTGAAATGAGTCGTCTAACTGGAGTTCAAGGGGAAGCATATCTGACCATCGATCAAATTTGGCAACGTACAACTTTATCGATCTATATTCTTTTTACGATAATTTTGATAGCTGATACAATTACTGCTTTTTATAAGTCCTATAAACGGTAACCAAAAAATCACATGGTAAATACCCATGTGATTTTTTTGATATGCATTGTTAATAATTGGACTGGATATATATGTTAATATGTTAATGAGGAATTCGTGTTTTATTCGTAAGCAATCTTTCATTACTAGATATTTTAAAAGCATCAATGTTTTAGAAAGGCATTTTTCGTAAACTTTGTTGCTTTTGGGTCGTCTTTTGAATAAATAAGCTATTTGGGTCAAATTTATTTGTCACAATGGCTTATTTATTCTTAAAAGCTTCACGCAAAGCGTGAAGAACCAAGCATTCGCTTGGTTACGACCTAAAAGCTTATAGCAACAATATTTAAGAAAAGAGCGTTTAGAAAAGATCCTTGAGAAAAAACGGAGGTATAATGTTGAAAAAGTTAATGGTTCACTTAATGGTACTAAGCGTAATTTTTTTTGGAGTAGTCGGTTGTGGGACGGGTAGTAATACGGAAAATAATAGCGGTGAAGAACCAAAAGGATCTGTAGCAACTAAGCTGGTGGATGATTTCGAGGTATCCATCAATGTGGACGATCGTGAAAATGACCCTATTGTTTATGCGACTATCACTTACCTAGGAGAAGATGCAGAAACAGATATTTATCATGGTGGAAGTATTTTTTTCTTTAATATCTATCAGATAGATGGTGACTTTGAGTACATGGGAGCGATGGACCTACCACTTATTACAACGAGTTTAAAGCGGAATGAGCCACACAATGTACAACTCATGGATAAGTCACTTAAAGCACTAGAAACAGGAACATATGAATTTGAAGCGATTGCAGATTTCTCCTTAGATATCGATGATATGGTTAATACAAGAATGAAGATAGAAGTTTCAACTATACATGAAATTGGCGGGAAGTAAATTTGGTCGCCTAATTGCTAGCGTGTGGAATATTGAGATTTCATTCGAGAAACGATAAAAATTTGAAACTTCAAAAAAAAAATGACGTAGATATAGCATACGCATAAACGGTCCTAAAGAGTTCGCAAGTATAAGTAAGTATCTTCCTTGATTGATAACAAGGTTGACGGAAAACAAAAAAGGACTTTACGAAGTCCTTTCTTATTAAATCTCTCTACTTTTCTTTTGTTGGGTCCGGATCTTTTTCTTCAGCGAATTCAAATGCGAAACTTTGGTTGAAGGTTCGCTGTTTTTCTCGGACGAGAGGTTTTACATTTTTTAAGATATAGGAATGAACAAACACTTCTGAACCTGCAATAAGGGTTGCCGAAATAATACTTCCCCAAGCAATTTGTAGGTAGCTATGTAAGAAAATCGCGCCAAATACCCAGACGATTATGTAGGTTAAGAAAAAGTCAGCGACAACTGAGTTCATTTTTCCGATTCGTGGAAGAAGAATTTGGTCGCCAATAAAATATGAAACAATGGTAACTAGTAAACTAAATGAAATAATTACCGCAAGGCTTGCTTCGAAGAATAAGCCTAAGCTAATCCAGAATACAATAACTGAAGTAACAAACTTAATTAATAGGATATTTAAATGCTTCATGTGTGAATCTCCTTTTTTAAAAGATTAGAAACTATAAATGTTTTAGTACTTGATGTCTAGCTCCATCACCCAGCCCCTCGAGGTCAATTAACCTTCGAGAGAAAAAGTGAACTTCCTTTTTCCTAGAATAAAAGTGAAAGAGCACACTTTTTTCTCGAAGAACATTTGCTTGTCGGGGCTAAAATGGGCGCTTGCGCTTTTCTTATTAGTTTGTGCAAATTGATGAAAAACCATACCTTCAAAGGAGAAGAAAATATGAAACATGATAATAGTGGAAGTCTTTATCTACATATAACTTTTGGTTCAGTAGGTATCATTCTGATCTATGGGTATTTTTGAGTTTCTTAAAACAGTAGAGAGTACATCGGGCTATGTTTTGACATTAGTAGGTTTTGTGATAACGGTTCATTATATATACCATTTGGAAAGGAAAGTCGGGCTTAGTAACAAGGTAATTTGGATTAAAGCAATAATTCTTATTTTAATTTTGGGTAGTATTTATTATTTCCCTTAAGAGTTAAATATTGAATCTAGCAAATAAAATACTAATAACAAATAAAAAAGTAAAGGCGAAACGTCTTTAAAAAATGGAGGTTTTCGGATGTCAAAGCAGATCGTTTACTGTGACAAGTGTTCGCGAGAAATTACGGATAGAGAAGATTTAGTAACAGCAGTATTCCTCTTTTCAGTTGTTCCGTATCATGACAATTGCTACTCGAAGGATTTGAAGGGAGCCAAAACACTGTTCTTAGATAATCAACCGCTCAACGGCTTTTCTGGTAATTTTATCTTTATCATTTCTATCATCATGGCGATTCTTTGGTTCCTTTTTGCTGATGCTAAAATCTATTCATTTCTTGCAATCCTACCAATTGGATACAGATTATATTCTTATTTTATGTATGAAAGACATACGGAAAAATATTATTGAAAAGCTGCTTTCTCAAGGTTGTTAAAAGTAATAAAGTAAAAGTTACTAGCAGGATAATTGATCCTTCAGCTAATTTTCAACAAAAAATAAAGGGACTTTTCAGAGAAGTGAGGACTAAATGTATTCATTACTAAAAAATTTGAAAGGATGTCAAAAATGGGACAAAAAAACTTTATTCCTGAGCAACACGTAAAAGCACGATCATTTTTCAGATTACTAGGTCCTGTCCTTCTTCTCATAGGAGGTGCGTGTATGCTTGTGGCCTTAGTCGACTTTTTTACAATTCAAGGTTTTGAAGAACCAAAGTTTTTCTGGTTATTTTTTGTAGCCATTCCATTCATCTTTAGTGGTTTTGTTGTTTCGGGACTTGGGTATGGTGGGACCGTTGCCAAATATCAAAGTAGAGAATATGCACCTGTAGCAAAAGATACCTTCAATTACTTGGCAAAGGAAACGACTTCAGGAGTAAAAGACATTACGAATGCTATTCAGCAGGGCGTTGGCTCAAAACAAGAGTTAACCTGCCATAGCTGTCAACACCCAAATGCTAGTCATGCTAAATTTTGCAGTGAATGCGGCGAAAAGTTGGCGCAAGTTTGTGGTCAGTGTGAACAAGTCAATTCACAAGAGGCCAAGTATTGTAACAGCTGTGGGAACACACTAGAAAAATAAACATGGAACGGTGCATATTTTCAATTAATAGATACGCTTTTATACTAGTAACAAGGCAAAAACGAATTGGTCATTAGGAGGGAAAAAAATGGGGAAAGCGGTGAATTTGCTACGAAGTTTGTTTATATTATTCGCTTTCATATTTTTTGGTAGTCTACTAGTATTTTATATAGCCCAAATCTATCTATTAGCTGGCTTTAATGTAGATAGTTTCTTGTGGCTAATAAATGTAGGGATTTATATTCTCTGTTTTGTTTTTTATCGGAATAAAGTACAGTTTGCTAGAAAGAAACTAACCAAGAACACATCGAATTCTCTTCTTTTGCTCTCTCTCCTGTTAATGCTATCACCCCTGCTATTAAATTTTTTTCTAGTACATCAGTTAGCGAATAATTTGGAACACTAAATTGAGGTGTTTCTTATGAAGAAATATATGATTGTAGCAATCGCCATTCTTTTGTTTGTAGTCCCGACTAGAACGGATGCAACAATTGAAGGGCACAAAATTGTTGCAAGGGTAAATAATGAGGATATCACGTTATATGCTAAGGAAGTGAATGGGTACTTCCAGGACTTTAAAATTGAGTTCAAAGGTGGAATACTCTCAAGATCATTTTGGGTAAACGAAGGAAATCCTACCTGGGCTCCAGAGATGATGTATGAAGATATTAACCAGGACGGCATGAAGGAGTTAACAATTATCTTGACCAGAGGGCATGGCACAGGGGTGTTAGAACAAGAGGCTTATATTTTTCACATCGAAACAAAAGAATTAGGAGAGGCTCTTGTTGAAGTACCAGTTGAGGTGCTTATTGACAATCCAATGGCAATTATATTAAAAAATGTGAGGACAACTTTAACCCCTGAAATTGCGACGATAAAAGTTGGTGACAAGCCTTATTCAATTGAACTTCAGCGTTTAAACATTCAACCTGAACACTTATTTCATGATGTTTCCTTTGGTAATATCACGAAATTTGAAGTAACCGATAACCAGTTGAAAGCTAAAATTGCAGCGCAAATTTCTCCTACAGGCTTTATTGGTGAGGTAGTCATCAAATATGAATTTCGAGATAAAATGTACCAAGCAAAATCAATTGAATTTAGTGAATACCATTGAAGAACATAAGAAAGCATTGCTGCACCTACAACAGCAATGCTTTTCTCCTATGAGTAACAAAAAGCCATACTTCGAAGCACTACTAAAGCATTCTACACTTCACTCTCTAACCGTAAGAACTTTTGAATTAGTTTGACATAATCGTCTTTTGGATAGGTTTTAGATAATAAGCTTGAAATACGGATCGGGTCGCCAAAAAAGTAACGTTCATAGTGGGTTTGTCTCGTTCCAAACGAACTCATGGTCAGGTCCCAGGCCAAGCGAAATAGTTTGACTCGATCTGCTGCTGATTTATTTGCTCCTTGAAGGTAATGGGTCAGGTCTGTTTGAATAACCGATGAAAAAGCTTTTTCGGTAGGTAGGGTTACCATGCCACTAGCTCCAATTAACTGAATAATTTCGCTGAAGCGAGGGTAAATTTTGGGGGAAATGTTACTAGCAACCTGAAGTGGAATAAGACTCGGGCGCATATAGCCCCATTCATCGACTTTTGCATCATTCTCCGATTTCTCCAACAGCGCTTTCTTCGTTTCAAGCCCGATTATAATCTCTGATAGTTTTTCTTGGATATGCTGGTATTCACCAACGTTAATCGTTTCGATCAGTAACTCCGCTACACCTAAGAAAAATTCCGTTTTGGCAATTTGCCTTGTCAACACTTGGTGAGTTGCGAAATGATGAAAGGAGCTTTGGATTAAAAAATCACGAGCTGCTTCGACATTGTCATAAAAGAATACCCGATTCCATGGAACTAAGACATTGTCAAAGACGATCAACGAATCCATTTCTTCATAGCGTGAACTAAGTGGATGATTAAAATGAGACTCTCCTCCGACAAAGCTTTCCCTGCATATAAATTTAACACCTTTTGTATTCGATGGAATAGCAAATGCGAAAGCTTCATCTTTGTCAAAGAACATACTAGGAGCACTGAATACTAGTACTTCATCCGTTAAACCGCCTTGAGTAGCGAGGAGACGTGCCCCCTTAATGACCAGTCCATCTTTCGTTCGTTCAATAACTTTTGCGGAAATAGGCTCTTTAGAATATTCAAAATAGACCTGGGAACGATTTACTTGAGGCGTAATAAATGTATGAGTAAACGAAAGGTCTTTTTCCCTAGCTTCTTCATAAAGTGCTTGGATATTTTCAGGAAAACAATTGTCTTTATCTTTCAACATTTTTTGTGAGGAGGCAAAGCTCATTAGAACAGTATTAAGATAGTCAGGGCTTCTTCCTAGCATGCCATTCGTATGTTTCGCCCATCGATCAATCATTTTTCTCCTTCTTACTAAATCGTCCTTCGTCTTCGGTTGGAGGTAGGACAGGCCAATCGGTTCGTTTGTTTTTGGTGATGAGAACGTCATCTCGGATTTTAATTCCGGTTTGCATTGCAAATCGTAAAGAGATGCTTTTGTTTGAAGTAGGCCCTTAAATGTGGGGTGTTCAGAGATTTTTCCCTCAACTTTTTCCCCGTCTAACCAAATCTTATTATTCAATCGGTCTAAGCGGTTGAGAAAATCCTCTCCGTTAATTGCTCCCATGTTACCACTCCCATGCGGATAAATAGCTGTATTTTTCTAGATGTTTCATTTTATTAGGGACTAAGTTAACTTGTTCCACATTTATAGAGCGGGCTAAGCCTAAACTAAGGAAAGCAGCCTCTATTTGAAAGGCTCTTTTCAAATAATTAGCTTAGTGTTATAGTGTATATATTGATATACACACTATAACATCTGGAGGGATACTAAATGAGCTTTTTCGAATTATTATGGGCCTATGCTCTTGTATTTTTATTATCGGCAATTCCATTTTTTGAAGCTTACGCGACTATACCACTTGGGATCATTGCGGGATTATCAGTCATACCAGCGTTAGTTATCGGTTTGGCAGGAAACATACTGACGGTAATACTTTTAATTATTTTTATAAATAAAATAAAGGACTGGCGCAAAAAACGTAAAAATGAAACGGAAGAGAATCAGCCGAGTAAACGGTCGCTTAGAGCACAAAAGCTATGGAAAAAGTACGGTTTACCCGGGCTAGCAATGATTGGACCACTATTTGTCGGAAGCCATTTAACGGCTTTTATGAGTGTCACCTTAGGTGGAACGAAAAAACGAACGGTGTATTGGATGATCACTAGTATCACGATCTGGAGTCTACTATTTTCAATCCTAGCTCATTTTGGAATTGACCTTTTTGGAGACAGAGATCATAGTTTTCTAGAGGATTTTATGAATAGATAGTTATTGAAGGGGAGGAGAAGTAAACAATGCTCAAGCAAGCTTTTTGGTTAGCGAAAAGGGAATTAAAAAACAATTGGATAGCATTTTTTTTCACAATGATCGCAACCGTTTTATTTGCGGGCTTCACAACCTTGCTTCTTGATCAATTAGCTAGATCGCTTTTTGGAACGGAAGCAATTCTTTACAACGATCTTCTGCTCGATATTATGTTTGTCGCGATCACACCATCATTAGCAGCAATTTTTATGTCTGGTCCATATTTGAGCTTTAGGACAGTTACCGAAGACCCTTTTAACAAACGAATGGCCTTACTTCGTTCATTACCAATTCCATTAAAAACATTAGCGTTAAGTCGGACGTTGATGATGTTATTGACTTTGTTGGTCATGTCGACAGTTTTTTATACTACCATAGTTTTCGCTTTACCTACTCATTTTTACGAATTGATCACGCGTAGTGAGCTACTCATCTTTATTCTCTTCTGGTTTGGCTATACATTAGCCTTAGGAGGAATCAATCCATTCATTGAGTATGGGACAAACGGGAAAATTTTGCATCTAACTCCATTTATATTACTGGTAGTAATTTTCATTACGATGGTCATTTATCGTAGCATCTTCGAGTACAGCATTGTTGAAATGAGTTTTCTGTTCGTGAAAGACTACAGGTGGAATCTCGTGACCATTTCGTTAATCGTTGGAGTAGTTGGCTGTTGGACTTGGAACCGATTGTTGGCGATGCGACTTCAGAAGAAAGACTTTATGTGATGGGGGGAAGGAACTATGAGGTTACCAATCCGTGTCTCTGAAGATAGTAGAGAACCGATTTATCATCAAATAGAAACGCAAGTGAAGTCGCTCATAGTCAGTGGTCAATTGCCACCAGGGACTCCGCTTCCTTCCATCCGTGCCCTTTCTATTGATTTAGCCTGTAGTGTGATCACGACAAGAAGGGCTTACCAAAACCTTGAAAGCAATGGTTTAATCAAAACAGTTCAGGGTAAAGGTACGTTTGTGAAGGAGATTGAGACCATAAGGAAAACAGAAACAAAGCACAAGGTAGCGTATGACTCGTTGATAAAGGCGATCGAACAAGCGGAGCGAATCGGCTGTACCGAAGAGGAAATCCGCATAATTTTTGATGAAATTTTCACACAACGAAAGCAATAAGGAGGATGAGCATGAACATGAACACCTCAATGGCAACAATAAAGAGTTTAACAAAACAATATAAAAAGTTTACGCTTGGTCCACTTGATTTTCAGATAGAAAAAGGGACTGCAATCGCCTTAGTCGGTCCAAATGGTTCTGGTAAAAGTACGTTTTTTCGATTGCTATTAAATATCATTCAGCATGATGGCGGAACGATTCAATTGTTTGGTAAAGATATAGTTGAAAATGAGACGGAAATTAAACAGAAGGTAGGTTATGTCGGTGACCTTTTAGAACCTTTCGCTCATGTCACCATTAAAGAACTTGCTACTCTAATCTCTTATTGGTATCCAAGTTGGAATCAGAAACAATATGTTCACTTTCTTCAAAGGTATAACATTGATGAAACAGCCAAATATGGAAAGTGCTCAAAAGGAACGAAGAAGAAAGTAGAATTTATTTTTTCTTTGTGTCACAGTCCAGAGTTGTTACTGCTCGACGAACCGACGGCTGGTGTCGATATTGGTTCGCAGCGAAAAATAAAGGAAGACTTACTTAATTTTATGGAGGACGGAGACAAAAGCCTAATCTTAGCCACGCATTCAGTAGATGAGATCAAGCAGCTTTGTGATTACATTACCATTTTGCACGAAGGAAAAATCATCCATTCTCTAAATAAGGATGAGATCTATGAACGCTGGTCAAGGGTGTGGGTATCAGAGGTAACTGATCCAATTAGAAGCCATCCGAATGTCTTAGATATCGACGGACCTCCGTTGCAAATCGTCACCAATGATCGTACAACATTAGAAGTAGCGCTAAAAAACGAGTTGATTTCAATCACCCATACGCAGCGCTTATCATTAGAAGAAGTCATCGAACATCTTATAGAAACGAATAAATCATCAACTGAATAGTTTTTGACATGTTTTGTAGATTTTTTAGGAGAAATGTCTTACTATGGAACCATGTAATAAATGAGTACAGGAAAAATCGGAGGAAGCCATGAAACAAAATCATCGTCAAAATAAATTTTATCAAGAGCTTTGGTTTGCTTGGGCAGGTTTGTTATTAATGCCACCTGTTGGGATATATGCATTATGGAAGTTTGGCCATTATCCAAAAGGTCTCCGAATTGCCTTAACGCTTGTTTTCGGTTTATTTTTCTTATATGTCATTACAGGCGACGAACTAAGGTTTTAAGTTTAGATAAGCAAGATAAAACGCATGGATCAATGATCATGCGTTTTTTTGTTACCTACCATTCAGCTAAATATTTGGTTTTATCTAATTGCCCATAAATTACCTCTTCCTCCGCCTGTAGGCTGAGGAGAAAATCAATCTATGGCTGGTTTTGGTGGAGGGAGTCTGATTTTATAATGAACGTATAGGATGGGAATATAACGAAGGAAGGTAATAGATATGTATAATAAAAGTTTTAAAATGTTTGTATTGATTTGGGTGGGGCAATTCGTTTCGGTTATTGGTACGAGTTTAACTTCGTTTGCTTTAGGATTTTGGGTGTTAACGGAAACTGGCTCGGTTACGCAGTTTTCGATGATCATTCTTTCTTTAGTTCTGCCAACGGTTATTGTTTCTCCTTTTGCTGGAGTGATTATTGATCGATTTTCAAGAAAAAAATTAATGATCCTAAGTAACTGTGTTGCAGCCTTTTCGACATTGATCATCCTTTTATTAGTGCTGACGAACAGTTTAGAAATTTGGCATATCTATGTAACTACGGCGTTCGCCTCGGCCTTTAATACGTTCCTTATGCCTGCTTATCAGTCTGTTATTTCGCTCTTAGTCCCGAATAAGCAGTTGGGACGCGCCAATGGAATGATCCAAGTAGGGGAGTCTGCCTCGATTATTATTGCCCCAACTGTTGCAGGTTTTCTCCTTCATTCAAATGGGTTACAAGCAGTCATTTTTGTTGATTTACTAGCTTTCACGGTTGCCCTTACAACCTTAATTTTTGCAAAAATACCAGAGCTACCAGTCAAGCAAACAACGAAACTAAACACGAAACAGTTTTTCGCTGATGCAAGAGAGGGCTGGAATTATCTCATGAGGCAACCTGCATTTAAATGGCTATTAATCTTCTTTGCCATTATCAATTTGTTACTTGGCTTCGTAAATGTGTTGCTTCAACCATTGATCATCTCGTTGTCTTCTGAACAGACTCTTGGTATGGTTTTATCTGTGACAGGATTTGGAATGTTGCTAGGTGGAATTTTGATTAGTGCCTGGGGTGGGCCAAAAAATAGAATAAACGGGATCTTTCTCAGCTGTGGGTTCGCAGGTCTTTTAATTGCTCTAGCTGGTTTCACGACATCGATTGTTTTCATTACCGCTTGTTTTTTCTTGTTCCTTTTCTTTATACCGATTGTAAATTCGTGCAGTCAAGCGCTATGGCAAAGTAAAGTAGAGCCGACGATTCAAGGTCGAGTGTTTACCATAAGGAGAATGCTTGGAGTTTCCTTATATCCACTCGCGATCATTATCGCTGGTCCGTTAGTAGATCAGGTATTTAATCCAATGATGGAGTCGAATGGAGTCCTAGCAGGAAGTATTGGACAAATGATTGGAGTGGGAGAAGGACGGGGAATCGGATTATTGTTTATAATTATTGGTTTATTATTTATGGTTGTCACTGCTGCCATCTACCTACAGCCTAAAGTACGAAATATGGAAAAAGAAATTCCTGATGCCTTAGTGGAGAGGAAGCATGGGGACGGTTCTAGTGCTTCCTGAAATAGTTGGAACCATGGGGCGCTAGGGAGAAATCTCTTGCGCTTTTGGTGATTAATTAAATTAAGGAATAGGATCGAACTTTTTAATAGAGAAAAACAAAAGGAGTTTGAATTAAAATTAAAATTAGTTAGTGATTTTTTCACTAGTATCGGCTTCTTGGCCGAAGAGCGGGGAAGCAGGAGAACCGCCCCACGCTTCTTTAGTCTGGAGTATGAAATGTAACAATGGTGCCAGCAATAAGATCGTGGATGGCACGCTTATCTTCTCTAAATATCACCATGAAAAAACTAACAATAGATCCAATCCCAAATGTTAATGTATAAATAAGTCCTGAGACGAGATTTCGTAGTAGCATCGTACCAATTCCAACTTGGTCACCGTTCATCTTTACGATCCTGATCCCCATAATTTTTTTTCCGACAGTGTAGCCCTTCCAAACGACTGGAAGGATGATACCATACAAAAACATTAAGATATCAAAGGGGAGAGTAAGTTCTCCGGAAATAGTATAACTTAGAATGCCAATTGGAAGAAAAATGATAAGGAAATCTAATATCTGGGCAAAAAATCTTTCCCCAAATCCAGCAGGATTTTCGTGAGCTGGGGTCTGGTTACTGTGCATAATACCACCTCATAGGTTTATTTTCATATTTCAGAGTGGTTCTAGTAGGTTGCTAGATCTTCTATGAAATCTCATAAGTTTACAGACTATTTTATCATAAAATTGGTAAAATGTGAGAACTAACTTTTCATTTAGGAAGTGCGGGGAAGCAGGAGAACCGTCCCCACGCTTCCAAAAGCTAAGGCACAGAGTTTATCTCTGTGCCTTTCGCTTCCATTTCCTAGTCTACAGTAAAAACGATTGTTTGATTATACGTATTCTCTAGATCTGAATCTAACCAAACCTCTAGTTCATAGGTTCCTTTCTCATAACCGTATAGAATAATAGTAGCTGAAATAGATTCCCCGGCAGAGATTACTTGATTAGTTTCAATCTCTTGAGTGGCAGCTTTCTCACTTACTTCATTACCTTCCTCATCTCGAACGATATAACTAAATCCACCGTTCTCACTGAAGGGAACTTCGATATTTTCCTTTGTATTATTTCTAACTTCATAAACAAATGTTTTTTATCTTTATCAGAAGTTGTTTCTGTAAGTGTAGCCGATAAATCTTCTGTGATTACGCCTGTATTATTTGAACCTTGTTCATTGCTTTCTGTATTTTTGGTTTCGCTGTTATTAATCGGAGCGTTTTGTACTTCCTCTGTAGCTCCACAAGCAACCAATAAAGCTAGAAAACTAATAACTAAAAAAGATACGATTCCTTTTTTCATGTGTACACCTCAAATAGTTTATTTTTAATTTGTTGTTTCTACATTCATTTGACGGCACAGGTATGAATTTCGTTTTAGCAATTAGAGAAAAAAATTTCAGGGAATATTAGTAATAGCTTTTATGTTTTCCTGACAAAAGTAGGAAATATTATGGGAAGGATTTTCGAAGGGAATGATGACAGTCAAATGAAAAAAATACTCTGTTTTCTGCTAATTTTACTTGCTATAGTTCCTTCAATAGCAGTAGCTTCAAAAGAACAACCTTTAAAAGCAGCATTTGTAAGAAACGATGATTTATGGGTGAAAATCGGTGAGGATGAGAAACAAATTACGAATGGAGATTATATCAGATATCCGAAGTGGTCTTATGATGGAAGTTGGATTGCCTATTTAAAAGGGGAAAAAAGTGACTTTCCATTTTATGAAGGTGAACTTTGGCTTTACAACCTCTCTCTAGAAAAACATATAAGACTTTCTGAAACTATAAACCGAAATTTCCAATGGTCTCCTAATAAAAATGCCATTGCCTTTCAATCTAGGCATTTCTTATATAAAAGTGATGAACCGTCATTTAATCTGATTTATCCCATCGGCTCTGGTATAAACAACTTTTCATGGTTGCCTAGTGGAGAAGGAGTTTTAACTTCAACAAAAACAGGATCCCAGCTAGATGCTGATATCCTGCTATCAAAAGTATTTTTTGATGGGTCACTAAATGAGAAAATCACGCAACCACTCTATACAATCCCAGTCTCAAAAGAAGAGTACTTCATCACGACAAGTTCTTTTCAATGGTCAGATGATCAGCAGTGGCTTGCTTTTTTGTTAACCCCAACTGCATCAGCGTCGGCGGACTCAAATACGCTCAGTATTCTTTCTGCTGATGGAAAAACATTTATGAAAATGGATGAAATGTTAAATTATGAAGAGTGGCTTCAATGGGCACCAAGTAAATCGCTCCTTGGCTATATTGGTGGTGGTGTTCGGGAGGCAACTAGAAATAAGAAAGTAAAGGTTTTGAACGTACTTGAACAATCATCTAAGGTTTACACTCCAAAAGGCTTTGTTGATCGAGATTTTACCTGGCTTACTGAACATCTCATGATTACTTCAAGGGCATTAGAAAGCGAGTGGGTAGAAGTTAATCAGAGACCATTACCAGCCTTATATAAAATTAATCTGCTGACAAATGAGCAAACAAAGGTAACCTTTCCTTTACAAAAGCAAGGCGACTTTTACCCGCAATATAGTGACGGTCAGCTGATCTGGATTAGGACCGATCGTCGTGCTGCTGATGTTTGGATAGCAAACCCAGATGGATCGAACTCTAAAAAGTGGATCCAAAATCTCGATGTTGGAAGTGGCTATTATGAAAAGTGGGATTGGGGTGGAGTTTTCGAAGCATGGGGACGGTTCTAGTGCTTCCTTAGATTAATCGAGGCGATCTCAATCCAGGTCTTAGAATGGAAAGAGGCTGTCCTAAAATTGTCTGACACTTTGTTTTGGGACAGCCTCTATTGCATCTTATTTATATTGTTTGCATTTGTTAATATGTAATAGAGGTTGCATTGGAAGAATTAATCAAACGTTTGATTAATTTTACCTTTTTGGCTTTTAGTGGAATTCAGGGGACGGTCCTGCCGCTTCCTCGAGGCTACATACACATTAATGAAGCAGCAGAACCGTCCCCGCGCTTCCCCACGCTTCATTTTTTTCTTTTTCTATTTTTGTATAAGTATATGAGGACTGAAACAATAGTTATCTTAAGTATGAGGTAACAGAAAAAGAATAATAGCTGATCTTTAATGTAATTTATCAAGCTATTCCCCTCCTTATCATTATTATTTCGCTATTCGAAGTGAATTTCCCTTTTATTTTAAAAGTTTTAATTTATCCAAAGAAGAACCGTTACGACACTGCGAGGATTTTTATACTAAAATATGGTATACTAAGGGTAATGATAGGAGGTTATGATATGAGCCAAAATCAATTTTTGCTACATGATCATCAAACACCGATCCGCCTGCAAGCAGAGAGAGTCGCACTGTATCGACAAGGCGAGATAATTGAAGCTTATAATGAAAAAAATGAGGTTTATTATTTGTTTTTCTATAAATGCAAGTTTCTTACCGCTGCTAAGCCAAACAGACTCAGACGCAAGTCTTACATTGAGCATGCTTTTAAAAAAGGTATGGTCTTTCAAGCGCCACATCCGTTTATCAGCCAAATACTTTCGACTAATGACTCTTTCCATATCCTCAGTCTCCAACAATTAGTAAAAAAACTTACTGCTACTTACACCCCACAAGAAAAGGTATTCATCCTAACCTTCTTTGAATCGTTCTTTCCAAAAAAGCATTTGTTTACTGAAATGACTTCGACCTTTTATGAATATCGCCGCAACGGGCAGATGTTTTTGGGCTACCAAATTGTTCGCATTTTAATGGATTTTGCTCCGAAAAATAGTTTGGTGAAACAGCTTGCTAGCGATGTGAATTTTAGTAAATATACTACTCTTTATAACCAAAACTCCAAAGAGATTATTGCAAAAGATCATATCTTTGTTGAAAAGACACTTTATGCCCAGATAGAAAACGAGCAATGTTTTCTTCAGCTTGCCGCTCACCTTAAAAAAGAGTTCCGCTGGCTCGATTTGATTGCTTTATATCTAACTAAATTAGCAAACACTCCTTCTACTGCTTATTATCAGCCACTAATCAATTTGCTTGAACATCATTTTAATAAACAAGAAATTGAATTGATCCTTGAACAGCTTTCCTGCCAACTACCTACGTTTCTCCCATTGCAACAAGATTTATTTAATTACTATGTACAAACGCATAACGTTGAGGCTGTTTTAAAGATGATGAAAACTCATCACTTTAAGCTAACTAGCACTCAAGCACGGACTCTAGGCGACATACTTGAACAGATAGATGTTGATGCCGAAGTTATACATCCAGAATTGCTAACGACGTTGTTGAAAGCAGTACTGAAACACTTTCCGCAAAAAGCTGAGCAGTTACTTACGAAATACGTCATCGCATTACTTAAAACACAGGAACTATCCTATATCAAAGATTGGCTCAATTCGTTTAAAGAAGATCATAAAAATCTACAGATCATAAGAAAAATTGATACAATGCAACGTCTAAATGACAACCTCGAGGACATGTATTCACTTGGGGAATTATATTATCAATTAAAACAGCATGAAAAAGCGGTTGAATGCTTCAGCTGGGAAATGGAGTTAAATCCGACTGACCCAAAACCATTACAATGGTTAGCAAAGCTCTATCGGGAAATGGGAATGGAGCATCAATCAGAAGGCTACCGCCAGCTCTGTATCAACATTCAAAAACGGGCGTAATAGTATCTAGCTTGTCTTTTTTTTCATTAGGTTTGTTTTACGATTTAACGCAGCGGCAAGTAAGTCGTCAAATTGCAGCTTGCTGTCTGCTTTTGATGAAGGGCAAGTGTTGTTTAGTACTTGTAGCCTGTGGCGTTGGTCAGTACTTGCTTGTATTTGACTTGCGCTAGTTATAGATGATTGTCTTCGGAAATACATTACAGTTGAGTTCATGTTCTTCTCCTAAGTTTACGGATTGTCTTCAAATATCTATACGAATGTAACTTATTTTTTAGAGGGGATTCTCTAGTAAACTAATAGAAGGGAAACCGTAGACCTTTGTTGAATGTAAAGGCTAACGAATCAATTAAGCTATGGTGGGCTTGTATGAAACAAAAGATCAATAGTAACTGGAGGAAGAAATATTGTTCAATGGAATTGTCTTTATTATTATCATCGCAATTGTTACGTTTACAGCCAGTAAAGTTAGCTTAGAGTATGGATTTAATGCTCTTTTATTGAGTTTTATTTTCTTTAACTTTTATTTGCTACTCCATATTAATAAGATTAAAAAGAAAAAAGCTCGTAACTATAATCAATTAGCCGCCATTAACTGGTGGCTATTGTTCATTTAATTTTAATTTTTTGTAACGAAACCTGTTTTTTTCGGATATATAGGGCGAAAGGAGGGGGAAATTTGAGAGATCTTTCTGAGATTTATCAACAATATGCGAATGATGTACTGAAGTATTTAATGTGTCTCTGTCATGATGCTGACTTGTCAGAGGAACTAACACAAGAGACCTTTTTTCAAGCGGTGAAATCAATTGAAAGATACAACGGTGAATGTAAGATGTCGGTCTGGTTGTGTCAAATTGCAAAGCACTCCTATTATAAGTATTTGGAAAAGGATCATAAGCAAAAGAAACAACAATGGAATTCACAAGAAACCATTTCTTTTACGACACCAGAGTCTGAATTGATCCGTTCTGAGGATAAGATGTCTTTGTACCGTAAAATACACTTACTTAACGACCCTTATAAAGAGGTTTTCCTATTAAGAACTTTAGGTGATCTTAGTTTCAGAGAGATTGGTGAGATCCAAGAGAAAAATGAAAACTGGGCAAGGGTTACTTTTTATCGAGCGAAATTGAAATTACAAGAAGGGGGTTATGACCGTGCGTAATCAATGTGGAATTGTTCGTGATTTACTTCCATCCTATATTGATGGACTTTGTAGCAATGAGAGCAAAGAGTTTATTGAAATACATAATAAGAGTTGTGATGCATGTAGGGAAGTTCTTAACCAAATGAAGACAGAGGTTTCATTCCCAAATGAAAAAGATCGTGTAGAAAGATTAACAGCGAAAAAACCATTTAAGAAGTTAAAGAATATTTTAATAATCTCTATTAGTAGTCTGCTCATCCTAGCAGTTATCCTAACAGCTATTGTTTTTGAGTATCTGAATCAGCCGCGACCGGTTGATACAAATTCTATCATTATCCAAGAAATTGTTATCGAAAATAATCAACTGACAGTTATAGGGGATACCGCACATAGCGCATTATGGTATTCTGGTGAATACGAAATTAACTATGATGGGGTGGAAACTCTATATTTAATTCCTAGGTATCGTCAAGTGAGTAAAGAAAACTCTTCTGGACGTTTTGTAATTAACCATGAATTTCGAGGAGAACTACTCGAGTTAGACTTAGCGAGTATTAATAAAATATACCTTCAGGGGAAAAATCCAAGCGATATCAGGCTTATTTGGGAGCGATAGAAAAAATAGCTTAGATGACAAAACCCACATTCCATAGGAGTGTGGGTCTTGGTTTTTAAAACCAATCATCAGCGATCGGGTTATTTTCAGCGATTGAGTAGGCGGCATTTGTAATGGCTTCTGCAAGAGTATTGCCAGTAGCACAAACCTCATTAAAGCAAACCTCAGTATCGCCTTTTTTTGTATAGGTAATTCCGAACTCTTTAGGCTATCAACAATGATCATTGCTTGTTCAAGATTTTGATCAGGTTGAAATTTAGAGACATGAATTAGTGTATTTTTTTCAAAGTCATACCAATTACCTGAACTATTTAATTTCCAACCTAATAATCTTCGTGCAATTATTTCTATCTTGTTCATATTTATGTCCCCCTACTTTTCTATATTTTTTTATTTTACCATTTTCTTTGAAGTACTCTGTATAATATTTTTTTAAAAGGCTGTTTTCGCAAATTTTTAAGAAATAAGTTTGGAGAATAAATTCTCTAGGCTTTTATTTTTAAAGATAATGTATAAAATATCGTCTTAAAAAATGTCTAGCTCCAAGACACATCAATGAAGTTACTTCATTGCAGGTTTTGCGACGAGTAAACGTAGTGACGCAGGAGCATCGCACAGCCCCTCGAGGTCAAATAACCTTGTTCATTAAATGCTGCCTCTGTGGTCCAGTAGGTCCTCGAGGCAAAGCTTCATGTAGTAACTCTAGAAGTAACACACGTTGTGAACGAGGTCAGTAGCTTTTGTCGGGGCTAAATGGGTGCTTGCGCTTTTCTTGTTATTTAGAAGTTTAAATAAATGGATAAATATGTTAAATTAAAAGGTAGGAGGGTCATTTTTTTCTATTCATGTTAGCTAGATAGACAACCTTCGGAGTTAGGAGAGTTTTAAGATGGAAATGTTATGTGGTCAAAGGATATCATTGGAGTTTGCTAAACAAAACGATAAAAAGTTAGTCTTTGATATGCTTGTTTCACAAGAGGTAATAGAGTTCATGTTTAATGACGAGCATCCAGCTCCTTCATGGGAGGAGTTCAATGAAGGGGAACCTGACACATATTTTTCTGGGGTGCCAAGTGAAGTTGGGAATTATTTGCTCATTAAGGCCAACGGTGAAACCATTGGATCTATTAGTTACTCATTAAGTAAGGGAAAAAAAAGCGCTGCTGAGTTAGACATTTGGATTTCTTCCTCAAAAAATCTTGGCAAAGGCTATGGAAGAGAAGCCTTAAACATGATTGTCGATTTTATACATACTCACTACAAACTTACGACATTTATCATTAGACCATGGATAAAAAATTCGAATGCCATAAAAGCCTATAAAAAATGCGGCTTTAAAGAAATGGATGTATTTAATATGGAAGATTATTATTCAGAGGAAGATATTGCTCTATACGGCGAAGGTGATTATGGTTCAGGTGAAACGATCAATCTGGTTAAGGAAATAGTTATATGAAAAAAGTCATTTTGGTTGCTTTTTTAGCGTCTTTAGCAGTTATAATCACAATCTGGTACACTTTACCGAAACACCATGATGAAACCTTCGAAGGAATTTTGTATCAATTAGGTTCGGAAAATAGAGGGTTGGAAGAAGCGGTGACTATAGAGGTCAATGGAAAAATCCGAAACACGCTATTAGGAAAAAAGATATTCACCGGAACGCTAAAACTAAATGGTGAAGTCATTCCCCACCCAAATGCAGAGGGAAATTTGGAAATTGAATTTCAAAGTTACGGAAACGGAATGATTAGCTATTGGGTTAACACAGATGCTACGATTGAAGGCAATTATTATTTTGGAGATCTCTTATAAATAATGACCTAAGTGCCCTGACAATGACAAAGCACGAACAATTTGATGGAGGTTCGACATGGGAAGGAAATAACGGTTTCTTAATTTCTGCTCCTTCAACCAACAGAACAGAAGCGATCATGATTTCAAATGAATTAATGAAGGATTTTTTACGTGGATACACATTAGAATAAGAACGGGTGGGCTACTTAAGCCCGTTTTTTTGTTTTTTTAAGTAACTTTATCTAAATCATAGAAGGTAGAACTGTGGTTTATTTCGGTTTGTTTATTCCTTTTTCAGGAAGAAGCCCTGGTAAGTCTGCTTCGAAATCTCTTTATTTTCCACCAATAGTTTTTATTTAAATGAAGAAACTATAAGAAAAATAACATCTTTAAAAAAGGAGCAATAGACATGAAACAAAAATTTCTTGGTTTATTTATATTGTGTGTATTATTAGTTTCAATTATTGGGTGTAACGGCAATCAACAAGCGCTAGATACTCGAAGTGTACAACCACTTGGAGATTTTGGTAATATCAATAGACAAACCCAAACTTTTGATGATTACCGTATAAATGAGGAAGAACAGCTAATGGGACGTAGTCAGGTGGACGCCCAAGCAAATCCATATGGTAACATTTCAAATGCAAATACGGATATCCCAAGTAGTCAATACCCACATACGAAAGCGATTCAAATTCAAGAGGCAAAATACAAATTCGTCGTTGATGGTAGTACGAATCAAGCAAAGCAATGGGCTGGAAAGGTTACAGATTGGGCAAAACAAAGAGCATCACAAGGTGCAGCACCAGCCCGACAGCAACCGGAAGCAACAACACCTGCTCCAGCACAACAACAACCAACCGAGCAACAACCAGAAGCAGCGACACCAGCACCAACGGAGCAACAGCGACCAGAAGCAACGCCAACACCAGCACCAGCGGAGCAACAGCAACCAGAAGCAGCAACACCTGCTCCAGCCGAGCAACAACAGAAACAAGCTCCTACTGCAGGAATTAGTGATGCAGCAGCAAAAGTAATTGAACTGACAAATGCTGAAAGAAGAAAAAATGGATTACCTGATTACCAAGCTGATGCTCAATTAAGTGGCGTCGCGAAAGTGAAATCAGATGATATGCAACAAAATAACTATTTTTCTCACACAAGTCCTACTCATGGTTCGCCTTTCGACATGATCAGAGACCATGGTGTTTCTTATAACTCTGCTGGTGAAAATATTGCCAAAGGGCAACAGACTCCTGAACAAGTCGTCCAGTCGTGGATGAACAGTGAAGGTCATCGTAAAAATATTTTAAGCGCTGATTTCACGCACATTGGTGTAGGGTATAATGAACAAGGGCACTACTGGACACAGATGTTTATTCGTAAATAAATAGTAATAAATGTTGGTGGCTCAATTTTCGAGCCGCCTTTTTCTTTTTTATAGTACTAAAAGAGATGAATATTAAATAGACCTCTTGAATATGATCATAAAGATAGTCTTCAATCACATTCCTCTAGTACATTCCATAGTGGATTACAATTCAAATTTTGAATAGGGAGAGGGTGTAAATGAGATTTACTGTGCATTATATTCCATTAAATAAGATCAAGCCCGATTCTTCGATAAAAGTGACAGGTCAAATTAAAAAGCTGCAACGTTTGATGTGGGATTGTATGAATTTGATTGTTGTGAAAAAAAACAGCAAAGACGGTAGCTACACCATTTTAAGTGGAACTGACCGTTTTGAATACTTAAAGCAGCAGACGAAAAACATCTATGCTCCCTGTATTATTGATAACAGCAGTTCCTCTGGAATTAAAGCCTTCTTTGACCGTTTCCGTAACAAGCAACCTCTTGATGATTTTCCAATGGCTCCAAAAAGCTGGTCGATCGTTCGTTCTTTTTTTAAAGAAGAGCCTCGCTTTCAACAACTGTCCCGAACGCAACAACTAAAAGTCTTGATCTTAGCGGTCCGTTATAAGCATACCGTTATTTCATCAATGAAAACAAAAGTCGACCATATCCTAAAGGATGATAAGAGTTCGAAAAGGCGATAGTAGGAGAAGAACACACCGCCCCTGGGATAGGTGTGTTTTACTTATGGCATATTAAAGTGTATAGACTGCACAACGTTTGCTTGTCTCAGCGCTTTTCAGTAGAATAGGAATGATCTGTTCAATCGACAAAATCCGGGTGGTGACAGGCACCGCCCATAGCTGAAATGAGGAAAACCAATGAATAAACCATCCATTTATGGATTAACATTAGAGCAATTAACAGCCTGGCTGTTAGAATATGGGCACAAAAAAGGACGAGCATTGCAGGTATGGGATTGGCTATATGTTAAACGGGTCAATAGCTTTTTCGATATGACTGATGTAAATCAAGAGTGCCTCACGTTACTTGATCAACATTTTGCAATTAAAACGTTCATGGAGCATATCAAACAAGAAGCATCGGACGGTACAACAAAGTTTTTGTTTAAGCTTCAAGATGGAAACTTAATCGAGACAGTCTTAATGCGCCAGCGGTATGGATTATCAGTGTGCGTCACGACACAGGTTGGCTGTAATATTGGATGCAGCTTTTGTGCAAGCGGATTACTGACAAAAACTCGTGATTTATCGACCGCTGAAATCGTTGAGCAAATTATGATGGTTCAAAATCATTTAGATGAGAACGACCTAGGAAAAGAAGTAACCCATGTAGTCGTAATGGGTATTGGAGAGCCTTTCGATAACTTTGAAAACTTGGTTGCTTTTCTACAGATAATTAAAGACCAAAGAGGGCTTGAAATAGCACCGAAAAATATTACAGTTTCAACGAGCGGACTTTCTGAGAAAATATATGAATTTGCTGATTTGAATTTGCAGGTTCATCTAGCTATTTCGCTCCATGCTCCAAATAACGAACTACGGACTAAGATCATGAAAATCAATCGCGCAATTCCATTAGAAAAGCTAATGGAGGCAATGGATTATTATATCGAAAAAACAAATCGACGTATCATGTTGGAGTATATTATGCTACAGGGTGTTAATGATCAACCAGAACATGCCCGTGAGCTAGTTGAACTAGTTGGCGACTATGACAAAAAAATATCAATCAATCTAATTCCATATAATCCAGTTGATGAACATGATCAATACCAAAGAAGTCTTCAAGAAGACGTTTTTGCCTTCTATACGATACTACGTGAAAAGGCGATTAGCGCAAGTATTCGACAGGAACATGGGACAGATATTGATGCTGCTTGTGGACAGCTACGTAGTAAACAAATAAAGAAAAACAAGCGTTAATTTACAAGAGGGAAAGCCAATGTGAAACCAGTTCTTAACAAAAATTTAACACATGAGCTACTACGAATCCGGGGAAAGTAAGAATAAAAAGGTGGTATAGATAACGAATGCCTAATGTAATTCGCTTATTAATGCTCACGGTTCCTTGGTTTTCAATTGCAGTACTTCCCAAAAAGTCCTTCCGTGAATACTTACCGGTATCTGCCTTTACTTCGCTACTTGTCTGTTGCATGTGTTTAGCAGCTGTAAAAAACAAATGGTGGATTGTAAGAGGTGGTTGGAAATCGACCTTATTTAACGATTTCAGTTTCGTATTTGGCCCATTCTTTATCGGGACCCTATGGGTGTTTCATTTTACGTTTGGAAATTTTAAACGCTATCTTTTGGCTAATTTAATAATGGATCTAGTATTTTCCTATCCGTTAAATTACCTCCTACAACGCTTAGGTCTTTATAAACTGGTTAACTTTAAACCTAAGCATATATTTGCTATGTTTTCGGTCTTTTCGGTAACGATTTATGGCTGTCAGCTGCTTTTTAATCGACTTCGATAACTTCTAAACAGCGTTTCATCAGAAGCGCTTTTTTTTGCGTGTGAATATAGATTGAATTTTCTGACAAATTATGGAGCAAGAATAAAATATTGTCCATATATTGTAGTACGAACTATTATTCTTCTAAAAAGTAGAGAGGAGTGCATCGGTATGCAAAATCGAATGATATATGGAATGGCGATCCTTTTTAGTCTTGTCATTTATCTCTTTTTTGTAATGCCTTTAGACTTTTCACAGTTATTACTCACCGATACACTGATGAAAGTTGGAATTCTGATTGTTATCTTAGTTTTTCCAATGCTCCTAGCCTGGTTAAAGATCACGCGAGGCAATCGAGTCTTTATGTTTGCCCTACCGTTTCATCTGATAGGCTTGTTTTTCCTCCATCGGGGATTGTATTTAGAAGGTCAAATCGTTGTGTTCAAGTACTCTTTTAAAGAATATGGGAGCTCATTAGTAGGGATCGAAAACTTTATTCTTTATCTTGCAATTAGTCTACTTGGACTCATCATAGCACTAGTTTTTCTAGAGCCAAATCAACGCTAGGTTGAATTCATGCCTAGCGTTAATGTAGTATTGGTGGTATTTTAAGGTTTTGGTCATTTTTTAGAGAAATATGCAATTGCAGATCACGATTTACCGCTGCGAAAAATACAGTTTTTTGATCGTATACTCCTTTTTTCTGAAGCTCTTGATTTAGCCATGCCTCAGTTAGATTGAAGTTGCGAAGGACATTGGTATAAACGGTTCCTTCAACCAAAACTGGAAAGGTGATCTGGGAGTTTGTTTTGACAATGTTTAAATCTTCACGAATTACTGGACTTTTACTTGGTTTTTTTAAGACACTAATCGCCCCATTGGCTTCAATAATGGCAGTTTCAACCTCGTTAAGGTCAAAGACATCTTTTTCACGTAGCATTTGCAAAATATTATCAATTGAAAAGCGAATTTTTTTGAGATTTTCATCAAGAAACTTGCCGTTTTGAACAACGACGGTTGGTTCAAAAGTAATAAGTCTACCTATTTTTCGATTTGAAATTTTTAAGTTTGCGACAACTCTTTGGAAAAGCCCAATTAACACGATAGCGACAGCAGTTGGGAAATGATGAATGCTAGGGTCAGCAATGTCAGCACCGACGACAGCCCCAAGTGTTACAATAATTAGGAAATCAAAGATCGGCAATTCACCAATCGCACGCTTTCCCATATAAATCGTCATCAGCAATAATAATGGGATAATTGTAATGATTCTTCCAAAAATAAGTAGTATCTCCTTTATGGTTTCCAAAGTTAGTACGCTCCTTTATTCAACAATGAGCTTATTTTTCCCATTACACAAAGAGAACATGAATAAATTGGTGCCTATTTCTTGTGAATTTGTATAATAGTATTAAGAGGTGAAGAAAATGGTTGTATTAGTAATGGTTCAGCTTTTAACTATAGCTATGTTTTTATTGTTTGGCTGGTTAATTTTAAAAAAAGAAATGTATGGATTAATTTCAGGATTTGCGATGAAAAGTGAAGAAGAACAGCAGGAATTGATTAACAATGGCTATCCACAGGCTAGTGCTAAGGGATTATTAAATTCCGGGTACATTTTGCTGATTGGGCTACTATTAGCATTATTTAAAGTGCCGTTTGTGATTGAACTATCATGGGCTGTCATGCTCGTTTATTTATTTGGATACTTGCTGTCTATCAATAAACTTGAAGCAAAAAAGTGAGAAAGCGTAACTTTCTTATGTTAATGGGGACTATCGTTTTTACATTCGCAATTATTGGTGGGGCGTTTTATGTTGGTCAATCATCAAATGTTTTAACGATTTCAAAAGATGAATTGCACATTAGTGGTACATATGGCGTCGATTGGCAACTTGAAGAAATTACAAACATCGAACTAGTTGAAGAGTTACCAGAGATAAAGATGCGAACTAACGGTTATTCCTTTGGAGGTCGGTTGAAAGGACGCTTTCGACTAGAGGAGCTTGGTAACGGCAGACTTTTATTTACAGAGACAATCCCCCTTTTATCTACATTGAAAAAGGAGAAGATTACTTATTTATAAACTCAAAGCAGCAAGAAGAAACATTATTATGGTATGAATCTGCCAAAGAAGCGTTAAGGTAAGCAAAGTCACATGGGAACATCTCATGTGATTTTTTATTGAATCTGGTCATACTAACTTACATAATTGATGAAAGGAGAGGGTATGTATGCCACGAAAAATAGCGTCAATTACCGAGGATCCCGATCCAAATGTTGAAGAGACGAACGCCGGTGAGGTTGGGAAATTAAATGGTTGGTTGGCTGCGGTCTTAAATTACTTATCAGATGATGACGTAGAAGAAATCGATATCGAATATCTCCTGAAAAATACGGAAGGGTTACAAGAGTGGTGGGATAACTATCGAGAAAGTAATCGTCAACAAATTGAGGAAGAAATCAAGAATGCATTAGGAGATTTAAGCTTAGAAGAATTAGAAGCCATCCGTGAAAAGATCAAAGAAAAAGAAAGTTGAACCAAAAGCGCGATTCCTTTTCGTGCTTTTTTTGTTTAGGGCTTTAAGTACAAATGGTGCCCCTAATTTGCACGCTAGAAGCTTTCGTAAAAACAGCGTGAAACTAAATGTAACATTTTATCGTCTTTTCGTAGTGAGGGGGGACTTATTTTGATCATGAAAAGGCTTGTTACGATATGTCTGGTTTCATTAGTACTCATAGGTATGGTAGGCTGCTTACAAAAACCATCTGATGAAGTCCATACTAAAGTACCAACGGATTTTAATTTTTCGTTGGAATATGGTACTTATGGAAAACAAAAAATCGATACGTTTAACCAGATCATTGTAAAGGATCTGGTCATTGATGGAACGGTAGAAGCGAACATAGCTTTTACAGTGGAAGAAATGAAAGCTATTTATGAGAGAATGGTCAGTATCAATATTATGGGAAACCTCGATTTAGAAAAGGAGAAGGAATGTGGAGTTACCCCAGAGTCTTACTCTAGTTGGACAATTGAAATGAATGGAGAATCCAAGAAGATATTTTACAAGGATTATTGTGAGTATCCAAGGGATGTCCTGAACTTACTAAGGCTTGAAGACTATATCCATAACCTTTTAACCGAAAAAGCTGAATATAAAGAGCTACCGGCATCGAACGGATATTATGAATAAATTCTTAAGTACAAAAAAAGGTGAAACAAAGGCAATGCCTGTTGTTCACCTTTTTTCTAAGTTAAAGGTTGAATGGTGTTAATGCTTTTGTTTCTTCTATATGAATAAACGCATCATAGCGGTCGGAGATTCGTGAAGGAACATAGTTTCCATGGTGTTCATATCCGGGGTGATAGACGACACCGATGGCGCGATGGCCGATAATCTCCCGAAAATGCTTCTGGTTTTCTTTCGTAAAAATCATATATTTTGAAAATGCTCCAGCTTTATGAAGAATATCCTCCCAGCTTCCGGCTGCAGCCGTTGGCACTGTCATAACTTCAGCTTTAGCACCCCATTTAGTTCCGGCAATGACTGTCCCATGATGAGTACCAAAACCAATTGCAAAGATATTTTCCTGCCCGTACTGTTCACGTGTTATTTGTCCGACATTGATCATTCCTTCGCTCGCCATATCTGTAGCTCTAGCATCTCCTATATGGGTGTTATGTTCCCAAATGATGCCTTTGGCTTTTTGACCATAGTAGTTGCCGATATGGTGAAGTGCCTCTGCCATATGGCGATCACGAATGTTCCATGATTCATGATCATTTGTCACCATTGTATGGTAATAATGCTCAGCATTACTTGCGGCAATTGCATTTAATTTTAAGCTAAGTAATGCCTCTGGGTCGTCTTCGTAGGTCTTTTTGTTTTGCTGAATTGTTTGTAAAAGTTCCATAATTTCACTCATACAATCCTCACCGTAAAACGCTGCTGAAATTCCGTATTGTTCTGGTTTACGGTGAAAGGGCTCAAAGCATTCAATCGCATTCAGTGCCTTAGCTAGATCAGGAGACTTAATTTTTTCAAGATATTGAACGATTGCCTCCATCGATTCCCAAAGGCTATAGACATCGAGTCCGTAAAAGCCTATCTTCTGCTCACGCGACTGGTTGTACTCGTACAACCAATCAATTAACTCAACCATTTCATGGTTAGCCCACATCCACGAAGGCCACCGATTAAATGAATTTTGTAAAACATCTTGAGCACTTGAATATTCAGGTGCTAACCCTTTAATATAGCGATTTACTTCGTAACAAGCAGGCCAATCGCCTTCAACAGCGACGAAGGAATAGCCGTGCTCTTTAATTAACGTTTTCGTCAGATCAGCACGAAATGTGTAAAACTCAGAGGTACCATGGCTGGCTTCTCCCAATAAAACGTATTTAGCATGACTCGCTGCTTGAATTAATGGATGTAGTTCTGCTGACTCTGTAAAACGGACAGAATGCTTAGCGATATGGTCTAACATGTGATCGGTTTTAATCATCTGACTCACCTCGTTATTAGTATGAACGTAACGAAAGAAATTTCTCCAACACTTTTCGTTTGTCATTCGTTATCTTAGTGAAATAACTACTAATGACGGGGGAATGAATGATGTATCCGTTTGAAGAATATAGCATGAAACAACGAATGATTGAGTTACAGGAGGAAGCAAGACAATATCAGCTAAGTCGGCATTATCGAAAAGATGACAAAAGTTGGTTTCGAGGCTTGAATATTTTAAAAAGCTTTTCGGCAAAATACGATTCAGATATAAAAAAACACCAAAGTAAGGTGGGATAGTATGACACAGTCAAAATCGCAAGAAGACCGACAATTCCGAGCGCGTAAAGAAGCTCAAAACCCTCATGGTAAAGTAAAGTCATTCAAACGTTTGGCTAATGAGGCGAAAAAAGAATAGTAAGCGTAGCCTACCGACACCGGTAGGTTCTTTTATTGGTTAGAGATATAGATCTTTTAGGCTATTGAAAAATATTATTAAAAAAATTATTTTTCCCCCAACACTTTGCCTCTCTCATCCGTTATCTAGATGAGAATGGCCATTGTGGACACTTAGGATAATAACTAAAATAAAAGTAAAAAAGTGAGTTGGTTACGTTGGAAGTGAGTGATTTATACGAGAAGCTGAAAGATGATCTTCACCGTTTTGCGAAATCAATCGCAAGACATGAACAGGAGGCGTATGATCTTGTTCAAGACGCTTTGGTAAAAGCATTAAAGGAAGAAAAGCTTTTAAACTTAGCGGATTATAAGCAGCGCGCCTGGTTTTTTCGTGTTATGAAGAACCAACTCATTGATGAGCGGAGAAAGGATAGGCGGTTAACCGAGTGGGAGGACGACCTAGATTTTCCAATGCAAGGCCTTGCTATTAACCACCTTGAAATGACGGAGCTTTTATCGAACCTACCACAGGAATTAAGTGATCTCATTTTTAAACGATATTGGCTCGGGCTGTCTAGTCAGGAAATGAGTAAACAATTTGGGGTTCCAGCCTCAACCATCCGTTATAAGCTACACATGGCTATCAAAAGATTAAGAGTAATCCTAGAGGAGGAAAAATAATGAATCAACGTATCGGTAATGTAGGGGTATTAAATTTAACAAATGCGACGGCAGAAAGTATTCAAGGAATTGAACGAATTGAAAATGTAGGTATCGTCTTTTACAAAAAAGAGACAGCTCCTCTTCTTTCGGCATTAAACATAGGCAATATTGGATCAAGTGTTGAAATACCAGAAGGATTTCAGGTATTGAACGGTGTCTTACATGTTAATGGGGCATACCTAGAAGGGATAACAGGGCCTGTTCACCTAATGGTCAACGGAAATGTGATTATCGACAAAGACGTTCGCGAAGATCAGCTCAAAAAGGAGCAACTTCAGCTTATTGTGAATGGAAAGATCTATGCTCCAGATCACCTAGCAAGTTCGATTAATCGTCTCTTAAAAAATGGTTCAGGAAATGTGACTACGTATCAAGATGCACCGCCGCGCTTTGAAAATGGAATTTTCACAGTCTCAAACTCCTTTTTAGAATCAATTGAGGAGCCGCTAACATTAGTCGTGAATGGCATTGTTGAATTAGAAAAAGAGTTGGATTTAGCCTTGTTTACAGAAAAGATTAGCAAGCTTGAAGTGAATGGGATTGCTTTCCTTCATCAAGAGCAAGAAGCCACTTTATATAAAAAAGTTGCCTCTTTTACAAGTTGTCGTAAGGAAGTTATTCCCGCAGGCTTTGACTATATAAAAAAATTACCTCGTTTAAATGCTCGGTCCATTCGCCGGTTTACGAATAAAAACGTATTTACGAAAAAACCAGTCATCATTGAAGCTGATGTTACAAGAGAGATGTTGACGAATGCTTTTGCTGGAATTAATACAAAATCTGTAATCATCTGTCATGAGCAACTAGAAGACTTAGTTTATGAATTAACAAACGTAGAAGCAGAGGTTTTGTCTTATGAGACTAACTTTGTCATGATCGAAGGAGAAGAAGTTTGGTCAAATGATCAGTTCCTAGCATTAAAAACACCAACCAATTTTATTGTAAAAGGACAACTTACTTTAGATCAGGATGTAACAGAGGAAGTTCTGTTTGAGAAAGTGGCGACCCTAGACGTCCTTGGTGAAGTCATCGTCTCAGAAAAGAAGGTAAAAGGTAGTTTGCAAAACATGATAAGGGTTTGTACTGGTAGGATCGGCGAAGCATTTTCGAATGAGACTAGCGCTACACTCAATAATGTTGGGGAATTGTCGTTATAATTGTTGAAGAGACTCAGGCCGGTTGCCTGAGTCTTTCTGGAAATAGAGGCTAGCTTGCCAAATATCCTTTTCGTTTAAACAATAGAAACTGAGTGATGATAGCAAGAAGAGGTAATTCTAACAACGGCCCAATCACAAGAGTTAAAGCGAGTAATGGTAGATCTGGAAAAGCGGTCAAAGCAATGGCTAAAGCAATTGGTGAATTGCGAGCTAACGTCGTTAAGCTTAGGCTTGCGCCATCTTGATACGGGAAATTTAACTTCTGAGCCACTTTTTGAGTGAAGATAAAATTAACCGAAAAAAATATGAGGATAGGAATAGTTAATTTCCACATTAAATCTAAGTTTTCCAGCAGTAGCTGTCCTTGAGAGGCGAACATTGCAACGATTGCAAGACTTAAGAAGAGTATTGGTAATACACTTATTTTAGTTATGATATTGTTTCGAAGTTGTTGTCTATTTTTTAAAGTGACCTTTGTAATAAGTGCTAGAAATAATGGTATACATAAAACGAATAAAATGCTTTCTAACAAAGGCTTAAACTCAATAACCCCGGTGGTTCCCCCAAAAATGAGTAAGTAAATAGGTAATAACACAACCTGCAAAAGTAGATTAATTGGCAAGATTGCCGTTGATAATCCCACATTTCCTTTAGCCATTCCAGTAAAGATTATGTACCAATCTGTACATGGTGTAACCATTAGCATAATAAAACCAAGATATAATACGGGATTGTCACCCAAAAATAATAAAGCTAGTAACCAAGCAAAAATAGGAGTCCAAATAAAGTTTATAAAGACAGAAATTGAAGTAAACCGAATGTTCTTAAACGCCTTTTTTACGTCTTCAATGGGAACTTGCAAGAATGAAATATACAGCATAGCAACTAATAAAGGGAAAATAAAACTTTCTGCATTCGATTGAATTGTTTGAGATTGTCCTAAAACTATGCCAAGAACGACTGCTAGAAAAATAATACCAGTATAAAGTTTTTCAAGAACATTCATTAGAGGTATTCACACCAATCGGTTTAGTTTTTTCAACCGTAATTTTACCATAGTTAATTTGTAAAGATGTCAAATGTTCTTACATAAAATCACTCTTATATCACAACCTAATGTAATCATGTGTAAAGTAGGTGATTTGATTGGATGCAAGTTGGTTATCGATACTGCCGTTTTTAGTCGTGATTCCAATTGCTATTTTTACAAAAGAGGTGCTACCAGGTCTAATCGCTGGATTGATGGTGGGTTGTTACTTAATCTCACCTTCGTTGCTTGGGGGGATGCAGACATTTCTATTTTATGTTGTTCAAGCACTAATTGACGAGAATAATATTAAGATTGTGGTATTTCTATATTCATTTGCCGGTCTTGTTGGCATGATTAAAGTGACAGGAGGAATTAAGGGCTTTGTCGAAAAAGCCGCTGAAAAAATCACAACAAAAAAACAGGCGCTCGCTATTACATATATCTCTACACTTGGAACATTTATAGCGCCAACATTTCGTTTTGTCACGATTACCCCGATCATGAAAGCATTATTAAAGAAAGTGAAGATGTCAACAAAAGAACTTGGATTTGTCATTGAATCTACGGCAACACCGCTGATTGTCTTAATTCCAGTTGCAACAGCGTTTGTCGGATATATGGTTTCTGTCATTCAAATTTCAGTTGAAAACGTCGGGGGCGAGATTGAACCGTACTCTTTATTTATTCAGAGTATCCCCTACAACTTTTTTGCCATTACGATCATTATTGTAGGTATTTACCTGAGTTTCTTTCACCCTTCACACACCGATGCCCCCACTGAAATTGAGGAGGAGAAGGAAGAAGAGGATTGGCATGAATGTCACCCAGCTGTTTCCAAAGACTTGCCGACAAAACCTTGGAACTTAATTGTGCCAATTATACTTGTGATCAGCTTAACGTTATTTTTAACTTGGTGGGATGGAGCATTACAAGGCTATTCTTTTTTTGATGCGTTTATTAATGCAAATGTGTTGCAAGCAATGGTTGTTGCCTTGTTAATTACCGTTTTTGTCTCAATCGCCTTTTTTCTTTTTCAGCGGTTTACTTTATCAGGGATCATCAATAGCTTTATCTCTGGTGGGAATGATTTAATGTCCGTCATTGTCTTATTATCAGTGGTGTGGGGATTGTCCTCAGTCACGGATGACTTAGGCTTTACTGGCTTTGTTACAGCACATACAAACTGGATTCCTGCTAACTTTATCACGCCACTAATGTTTGCCTTTGGGGCTTTAATTTCATATTTCATCGGATCGGCTTGGGGAACGTGGGGTATTCTAATGCCGTTAGGGGTGTCACTTTCGATTGCTGGTGATGTCTCACTGCCATTGATTATTGGTGCTGTTTTTGCGAGTGGTTCGTTTGGAGCCTTTGCCTCTCCTTTAAGTGATGATACCAATACGATTGCGAAGATTTTAGGCCTTTCTGTCATGGACTATGCTCGCTTTAAATTGAAACCGGCCCTGATTGCAGCAGGCATAACCGTTCTTTTATATACAGGTGCCTCGTTTTTGTTATAGATCTCAAATTTGGAAACGTAAGGACCCTCGCTTCTTTTTAAGACGGGGGTTTTTATCTTCTATGTTGAATTGTAGGAATGAATCAAACTTAAAATAGTACGAATATTCAATTGACTTTACATTATGAAACGCTTACAATTAATGTTAAAGTTACTAGTTTTTTAGACTTTAGACACTTTAGACAAATGAGAGAGTTGTTACGATATGACATCATTTAGTAAAGACCGACGTATTGGCAGATTAGCTATGTTACTTTTACTTAGTGACCAGGACCAAGCGGAGCAGCAGAAGTTTATTAGTGAGTTAGGCTGGAAAGGCTGTACTGGAAAGGTTGGTTCAATGGAAGCGCACAAGGTTGTCGCTGCAATTGAAACAGCTGCGAAGAAAAATGGCGTCATTAAAACAGATGTATACCGTGAATCACATGCCTTGTACCATGCAATTATGGAAGCGTTAAGCGGAGTTACGAGGGGACAGGTTCAAATTGGCTCTGTGTTACGAACCGTAGGGCTAAGCTTCTCAATTTTACGAGGTAATCCTTATGAAAATGAGGATGAAGGTGACTGGCTTGCAGTATGCCTTTACGGCACAATTGGCGCACCAGTAAAAGGCTCGGAGCATGAAACGGTTGGTTTAGGAATCAACCATATCTAAATTATATATTTGCCCATAGTAAATTAGTTATTTAGGGGGCTATATCAGTGAAATCAGCGTGATTTCCTTGATATAGTCCCTTTTCTATTGTGACTTTAGTTTGATAAAGGGGAGAAGTAGGATGGTTACATTAACGGGTCAAACATTAACATTTTCCGAAATTGAACAAATTCTTTTTGGAGGTGCAAAGGTTAAGCCTTCCGATGAGAGTATCGAAAAAGTTAAAGCAAGCCGAAAAGCAGTGGAAAAAATTGTTCAAGAAGAAAAAGTTGTGTATGGCATTACTACAGGGTTCGGTAAATTCAGTGATGTCTTTATCGATAAAGAGCATGTTGAAGCTCTCCAACTAAATCTGATTTACTCGCATGCTTGTGGTGTTGGTGATCCATTTCCGGAGGTTGTCTCAAGAGCAATGGTCCTTCTCCGGGCAAACGCACTTTTAAAAGGGTTTTCAGGTGTTCGCCCAATCGTCATTGAACAGTTATTAAAATTAGTCAATGCTCATATACATCCTATCATTCCGCAGCAAGGCTCGCTTGGTGCGAGTGGTGATCTCGCGCCATTATCACATTTAGCACTTGTATTGATTGGTGAGGGAGAAGTGTTTTATAAAGGTGAAAAAACAACTGCGATGAAGGCGTTAACAAGTGAAGGGATTTTTCCTATTACACTCACAGCGAAAGAAGGTTTGGCGCTTATCAATGGTACTCAAGCAATGACTGCGATGGGGGTAGTTGCCTACTTAGAAGCAGAAAAAATCGCTCGACAATCAGAGCTTATTGCTTCGTTAACCATGGAAGGTTTGCAAGGGATTATTGATGCATTTGATGAAAACATTCATCTTGCTCGTGGCTACCAAGAGCAAGTCGACGTTGCTAAACGAATTCGTACGTATTTGGCTGACAGTAAACTAACGACGAGACAAGGAGAAATTCGTGTTCAAGATGCGTATTCACTGCGCTGTATTCCTCAAGTACACGGGGCTACGTGGCAAACATTAAATTATGTAAAGGAAAAATTAGAAATCGAAATGAATGCAGCTACAGACAATCCGTTAATTTTTGATAATGGTGAAAAAGTAATTTCAGGTGGAAACTTCCATGGTCAACCAATTGCCTTTGCCATGGACTTCATAAAGATAGCGATGGCTGAGCTTGCCAATATTTCAGAGCGAAGGATTGAAAGACTCGTAAATCCACAATTAAATGATTTGCCGCCATTTTTAAGTCCAGAGCCAGGTCTTCAATCAGGGGCAATGATTATGCAATATGTAGCAGCCGCCTTAGTTTCAGAGAATAAAACACTCGCACACCCTGCAAGTGTAGATTCGATCCCGTCTTCAGCAAACCAGGAGGATCATGTAAGTATGGGAACGATAGGTTCTCGCCATGCCTATCAAATTATTACCAATGTCCGCCGTGTACTAGCTATCGAAGCGATTTGTGCCATGCAAGCTTGTGAAATTCGTGGTGTCGAAAAAATGGCCTCCGCAACTAAGCAATTTCTAGATGAAGGACGAAAAGTTGTACCGTTTATAACGGCTGATCGCATATTTGCAAAGGATATTGAATCCTTAACTGCTTCGTTAAAAGAGCAGTTTTCGGAATTTATGAATTTCATTAAAATTTAATAGCTGAGGATTATAGATACTTGAAATTCATCTAAACTATGAAACTATTGACCAAATTTTAAAAAAAAAAGAGGAAGTGGCATAAATGACTGAAACCAAAAACCGTGTAATTAAAGCGAAACGTGGAGTCGAATTGCAGTGTAAGGGATGGGAACAGGAAGCAGTCTTACGAATGCTTTGCAATAATCTTGATCCTGAGGTTGCTGAAAAGCCAGAGGATCTCGTTGTCTATGGAGGCATTGGTAAGGCAGCTCGTAATTGGGAATCCTTTGATGCGATTGTTGAGCAGTTAAAAACATTAGAAGCCGACGAAACCTTATTAATACAATCGGGAAAACCAGTTGGACGCTTTCGTACTCACGATCAAGCACCGAGAGTATTGCTTTCTAACTCTGTGTTAGTACCGAAATGGGCGAACTGGGAGCATTTTAATCACCTTGAGAAGCAAGGATTAATGATGTACGGACAAATGACGGCTGGAAGCTGGATTTATATTGGAACACAAGGGATTTTACAAGGTACGTATGAAACGTTTGCAGCAATTGCAAAAAAACATTTTAACAATACCTTAAGAGGAACGTTAACCTTAACGGCTGGACTTGGTGGAATGGGTGGCGCACAGCCGCTCGCAGTTACGATGAATGATGGAGTCGTTATAACCGTTGACGTTGATCAGGAACGGATCCAAAAACGAATTGATACGAAGTATTGTGATCAAATGACCAATTCATTAGATGAAGCTCTTGAGTGGGCCTTAGCTGCTAAAGAGGCCGGAACGCCACTATCCATTGGACTTGTTGGAAATGCGGCAGAGGTTCATCATGAAATCTTAGAACGCGGTGTCAAAATTGATATAGTTACAGATCAAACATCAGCACATGATCCGCTAAATGGCTATGTTCCAGTAGGCTATTCCATCACTGAAGCGGATCAACTTCGAAAAGAAAATCCAGAACTTTATGTTCAGCTTGCAAACCAAAGCATGAAGAAGCATGTCGAAGCCATGCTAATGTTCCAACAAAGAGGTTCGATCGTGTTTGACTATGGAAATAACATTCGCCAAGTAGCCAAAGATGAAGGGCTAGAAAACGCTTTTGATTTTCCTGGATTTGTACCCGCCTATATTCGACCGCTTTTTTGTGAAGGAAAAGGCCCATTCCGTTGGGTTGCATTATCAGGTGATCCTGAGGATATTTACCGGACAGATCGCTTAATTAAGGAACTGTTCCCTGAGAACGAAGCCTTAAATCGTTGGATTGACATGGCACAAGAACGAGTTGCTTTCCAAGGCTTACCTTCACGGATTTGCTGGTTAGGTTACGGCGAACGTGTAAAAATGGGGCTTGCAATGAATGAGCTAGTCAAAAACGGTGAGTTAAAAGCTCCGATTGTCATTGGCCGTGATCATTTAGATTGTGGTTCGGTCGCATCACCAAACCGTGAAACAGAAGCAATGCTAGATGGTAGTGATGCAGTTGGTGATTGGGCAATATTAAATGCTTTAGTTAATACATCAGCTGGTGCTAGCTGGGTATCGGTACACCATGGTGGTGGAGTTGGCATGGGGTATTCTCTTCATGCAGGAATGGTCGTTGTTGCAGATGGTAGTGACCGCGCCAAGGCAAGGCTTGAGCGTGTCTTAAATACAGACCCTGGGATGGGTGTGATCCGCCATGCTGATGCCGGTTATGAGCTTGCGAAAGAGGTTGCAAAAGAAAAAAATATCGTGATCCCAATGGATGGAGGTAAAGAATGACATTACATGTAGATCTCTTATTAACAAACATCGGGCAGCTATTACCGATGCGTTCGGATGGCCCACGCAGCGGCAAAGCGATGCAGGAACTTGTGGTAATTGAGGGAGCAGTTCTTGGGATTAAAGCTGGAGAAATTGCGTATATTGGTACCGATGATTCTGAAGTAACAGCTGATACAATCATCGATTGCGAAGGGAAACTTGTGACTCCTGGGCTGGTTGATCCACATACTCATGTTGTTTTTGGTGGTTCAAGAGAGCATGAAATGGCTTTAAAGCAACAGGGAGTTCCGTATTTAGAAATCTTAGCGCGCGGTGGCGGGATTCTTTCAACAGTTCAAGCAACTAGAAATGCTACAATGGAGGAACTTTATGAGAAGGCCAGTTTTCATCTCGATCGTATGATGACGTACGGTACGACAACAGTTGAAGCAAAAAGTGGCTATGGACTTGATCGTGAAACTGAGCTGAAGCAGTTGAAAGTAGCCAAAGAACTTCAGGAAAATCATCAAATTGATCTGGTCTCGACATTTTTAGGAGCTCATGCAATTCCACAAACACATAAGGAAAATCCAGAGCAATTTTTAGAAGAAATGCTTGCGCTTTTAACTGAAATAAAAGAACAACAGTTAGCGGAATTTGTTGATATTTTTACCGAAACAGGTGTCTTTACCGTCGATCAATCTAGGGAATATTTACGAAAAGCAAAAGAAAAAGGCTTTCGATTGAAAATTCATGCGGACGAAATAGATCCTCTTGGTGGCACGGAAATGGCAGCAGCTCTTGGAGCCACTTCAGCTGATCACCTCGTTGGTGCGTCGGACGAGGGAATTCGAATGCTTGCAGAAACAGGGACAATTGCTGTTTTGTTACCAGGAACGACTTTTTATTTAGGGAAGAGCTCGTTTGCTAGAGCTCGTGAGATGATTGAACAGGGAGTCACGGTTGCGTTAGCGACAGACTTTAACCCAGGTAGCTCACCAACGGAAAACCTTCAGTTAATCATGTCGATTGCAGCGCTACAGTTAAAGATGTCTCCAGAGGAAATTTGGAACGCTGTAACAGTAAACGCGGCTTATGCGATCGGACGTGGTGAGGAAGCAGGGCAGTTAGAAATTGGACGTAAAGCTGACGTCGTGATCTGGGATGCGCCAAACTATTTGTACATTCCTTATCATTATGGTGTCAATCACGTCAACAAAGTCATCAAAAATGGAAAGCTGGTTGCTGAAAGGATGGGAATTCGTGACTAACTTTCAATATTTGAAACCATCTGGTTCCCCTTTTGTTGATCGGCATGTAACAAGATTTTCAGACATTGTTCATACATGGGATGGTCGTGAGCTTCTAGGGGTAGGTCTGATTGGTGCGCCACTTTCAAAATCATCGATTAGTCACTCCGGTGCACATCTTGCACCAGGAACGATTCGAAAGGCCTTTGCAGCTTTTTCTACCTATTCAATTGAGGAGGATTTTGAGTTAGATAAGTGGGACATTAAGGATCTCGGTGATATTGTCATGCATGTGACTGACATTGTTCAATCTCAAGAACGAATATTTACAACGCTTGCTGAAGTTTACGAGCAACATCCGAATTTTTTACCGATTATCCTTGGTGGTGATAACTCAATCACCTATCCGACGGTCAAGGCTTTAGCGAAGGCAAAAGGTAGAGTAGGTGTCATTCAATTTGATGCTCATCACGATGTTCGTAACTTAGAGGATGGTGGTCCTTCAAATGGAACTCCATTCCGCAGTTTGCTAGAAACACAAACAATCAACGGAAATCATCTAGTTCAAATTGGAATTCGTGATTTTTCGAATGGAAAGGCATACCGGACGTATGCAACAGAACACGGAGTAACAATCTATACGATGAAAGATGTTCGTGAACGTCCAATTAAAGCTCTGATCAAAGAGGCAATTGAGCAGTTGCAGAATGAAGTCGATGTCATTTATGTGTCACTTGATATGGATGTTGTTGATCAAGCTGAAGCTCCGGGGTGCCCGGCGATTGGACCTGGTGGAATGAGTGCATCGACGTTAATTGAAGCAATCACTTACTTAGGTGAACAGCCGATGGTCAAAGGCTTAGAAATTGTCGAAATAGACCCAACAGTAGATTTCAGAAATATGACAAGTAGATTAGCAGCCCATGTTGTCTTGCACTTTTTAAAAGGGAAGGAAAAAGCAGGGTTGCGATAATGACCAAAGAGACAGTGCGTAATGATACGCCTGTCTTTTTGTGTTTTAAGTACTGTCGAAGTTTTCAGAAAAATATTACAAAAATCCACAAAAAACGACAAGTATCGAGTATAATAAAGTAACATTAAGTTATTTAGTACATAATTTGCCATCACGATTGGAGATCTAGAGAGTGAATATAAAATCGATTAGAAGTCAGATGCTCATATATTTATTAGGTGGTATGCTTATTTTATTTGGCCTTTTAATCTATGCCGTCAATCAAGAGTTAAATAAATTACCAGAACATATGATGGTTCAATATCAAGAAATTACCAATGCTAGAGCGGATGAAGTTAATAAAGAACTTGAGAAGTTTGCTCAAGAGATTAAGATGATTTCACAGTCTCCAATTGTTAGGTCGATGGATCTGGAAAAAATCCAGGCGTATTTACCAAATCTAGTTATCGAAGGACAGCATCGAAACATGACAATCGCTACACTTGATGGGCATGGCTGGACAACCTTTGGTAGTTTTATCGATATAAGTGAACAGGAGCAATTTGTAAAATTATCAAAGAAGGACAACAATCGTGGATCTCACAACCGTTTCTAAGCCCTTATGCAGAAGCTCAAATACCAATTGTCATTATTTCTCATGAAGTAAGAAGAGATGAAGGGTTAGTTGGTTTAGTCAATATTGTGATCGAAAATACCTTCTTAAATAGTGTTGCCAAATCAATAAACCTTGGAAAAACGGGCTACGCTTGGATTGTTGATCAAGATGGAAGAGTTGTTGCCCATCCGGACAACACGATTGGAGAGAACCGACATATAACTGAACTAGTTCCAATTAATCAAGAGAACATTGCTGCCTTTAACAAAGAAGATAGTATAGGTTGGTTAGAACTGGAGTCCAATTTAGGTGAACAAACGTTTATTTTTTACAAAGGGATTGAAGGCTCCCCGGGATGGACGTTATTACTTTCAATTAACAAAGAAGAGGTACTAGGAGAATTAAGTAGTGCCCGTGTGAAAATTATTTTGTTTTTTATCATGGGACTTATTTTAATGAGTATCTTTGCTTTTTATTATGCAACGACAATTTCCAAACCGATTTTAGAACTCAAAAAGGTGTTTGAAAAAGCGGAAACAGGAGATTTGAATGTTGTTGCTGATGTCAGAGTGAAAAATGAAGTAGGGGCAGCTGCCAAGAGCTTTAATCAAATGCTGAGGCAAATAAAAAGTTGACTTATTATGACTCATTAACGAATTTATACAATCTAAATGGGTTTTTAGTAGATTTACCTCAACGGGCGATCCAACTTCGGAAAAAATATCCTGTCATCGCGATCGCAGTGATCTCCATTGATGACTTTAAGAGGATTAATAGCATCAGTGGCTACATCGGAGGAAATCTAGTCCTTCAAAAGTTAGCTGATCAGCTTTCTCAATTTATTGAAAAGGAGGAAGGGATTGGTCGCTATTTTGGCGATGAGTTTATCTTACTCCTAAAGGAAGAGTCGCTAGAGAAACTAGAGGAACGAATTAAGTTGCTTTGGGAACAGTGTAGTACGGAGATGATCATTAACGATCAGGAATATCGCTTAAAAATCTCGATTGGGGTCGCCATAACGAATAGTTCACTAATTAAAGTTGAGGAAATCGTCAATCAAGCCAATATTGCCAAGGTTCAAGCGAAAAAACAAGGTGGTAATCGCTATCAGTATTACGATATAAACGTGAATGAAGTGATTAAGATGGAGCAAAAGATCGAAAATGCTCTCTACCATGCGATCACGAAAAATGAGTTATACCTCGTTTTTCAACCGATAGTTAATCTGAAAACGAACTCGATCATAGGTTCAGAGGCGCTAATTAGATGGAACAATAAACAATTTAGCAAAGTATCACCACTGAAAATTATTGAAGTAGCAGAACAATCGGGAATGATTGTAGATATCGGAAAATGGGTGCTCAGCGAAGCCTTAAAACAAAACAAACGTTGGCATGATTTAGGCTACAACAACATGTTTGTATCTGTGAATATTTCAGCGATACAATTTGAACAACCAAATTTTTTGGATATGTTAAAAGCCATTTTAGAAGAAACAGCGATGGCTCCACAGTTTCTTGAGCTTGAGGTTACTGAAACGAATGCGATGACAATGGTCGAAGAAAAGCTTGAAAAAATGAGCAAGCTAAAGGAAATGGGGATTCGTATTGCCATTGATGACTTTGGGACAGGCTACTCTTCGTTAGCTTATTTTACAAGATTTCCAATAAATACCCTTAAAATCGATCGCTCTTTTGTCAATGAAATCTACAAAGACGAAAATGCAAAAACGATTATTACGACGATCATAAACATGGCGAAAACCATCAATATTGCAACGACTGCCGAAGGAGTCGAGACGATAGAGCAAGTCAAATTTTTAGAAGAGCAAGGCTGCGACAAAATCCAAGGGTACTTAATCAGTAGACCTGTAAATCCAAATCAAATTGAAGAACTTTTACTTCGGGAAGCCAAATAAGCAAAGGTCAGCATCACATGAAAAGTAGTGGAGCTGACTTTTGTGACTATATGAAAGAGACGACAATTAAGTATTGATTTTACCAGTGGTTTTCATGTATAAGGCTTAATAATAAAGGTAAATTAATAATTAAAAATTGCTTGCGTAACGTGTTTTTTTGGAAAATCCAAAAAAAAATAACTAAATAGTTTAAAAGTTTAGTATAATTACTTAAAATAGATAGGTAGGTTATTTTTACAGTTTTAAAGTAAGTGGAGGGAAAACTTTGAAGGCGATAATAGAAGAATATGAGCCCTTACTCCTTAACTGTTGCGGTTCGGAAGAGAAAATCCGTATCCTAAACCAACTTTCGGAAGACCTTGAACGTAGAAAGCCCCTTCATTCCTTAGCTTTATCTAGGAAGGCTTATGAAATGGCATCATTGCTAGATGGGAATGAGAAAGGTGTAGTAAAGAGTCTTTTACACATAGGAAGAAGCTTGTGGTTAACAGGAGATTTAGAACAAGCATTAGAAGAACTAATTGAGGGATTAAAAAGAGTTCAGAAAATAAATGAAAATGAATATGAGGTTGAATTCCTTAATGCTCTCGGCAACGTTAACATTTATTTAAAAATATACGATAAGGCTCTTGAATATTATGGTCAAGCTTTAAACTTAGCAACCGCTATTAAGTACGATAGATTAATTGCTGGACTATTAAATAATATCGGTGAAATCCACTATCGACTTCAAGATTATACGATTTCATTAAAGTATTATGAAGAAAGCCTCAAAAAGTTTGAAAAGCAGAATGAACTTATGCAAATGACTGTCCCGCTAATCAATTTAGGGGCTGTCTATTTTGCTTTAGATAATTATGTCGAATCCCAAAAGTATCTAGAAAAAAGTTTACTCATTAGTAATCAGGAAAAGGATGGGCTTGGACAAGTAGGTTCTTTGCACTTTCTTGGAAAGCTGGCTTATAAAAAGGGAAACCTAGAGGACGCTATCAGTTGTTTTGAGCAATGCTTAGAAATCAATCGCGAAGTTGGTGATGTTTTTCTAGAGGTAGAGCTTTATATTGATTATTTTCATGTAGTAAAAGATCTAAAACAGAATGACATTGGAATTTCATATTTACGTAGAGGCCTAGAACTGGCTGAAAAAATTAAAGCAAAGGACTTTGTTTCTCAAATTAGTTCCTTATTAGCTAGTATCTATGAAAGCATGGGCGACGTAGAGGAAACAATTTTCTATTATAAAAAGTTCCATGACCAAACAAAAGAGGTTACCAACCTTGAACAGGAAAGTAAGTTAAGAGGGATTGCGATTCAACTAAAGGCTGAGGAATCCCAAAGGAAAAACAAAGCTTTTGAAATCTTGACTGAGAAACTTGAGCAAAAAACCCATGAATTGTCTCGATCTTACACCCAAATGAAAATCATTAGCGAAATTGGGCGTAGTATTACAGCAACCCTAGACGTGAACAAGGTTTTTAGACGCATTTATGAGAATATTAATAGCTTAATGGATGCAACTGTTTTAGGAATTGGCATGTACAATAAACAAAGAGACGCCATTGAATATAAGCTCTACATTGAAGAAGGCGAAAATGCACCTAATTTTGATATTCCCTTAAGTAGTAAATCGAGCTGGGCTGTCTGGTGTTTCAAGAATAAGCAAGAAATCATGGTAAATGACACAGAACAAGAATACCCAAAGTATTTAGAAGGACTAAAAAGTACGTTTGGAACTGTAAGACCTTCAGTCATTTTTTGCCCACTGATTTTAGAAGGGGAAATCATCGGGGTTGTAACAGTTCAGAGTAAAGAAAAAAATGCTTATGATCAGCATGCTCTCGAGTCTATTCGAGCTCTGGTTTCTTATATCGTTATTGCGATAAATAATGCAGAAAAATCCGAGAAGCTCGCTGAAGAAGTTGCTATTCGAAAGCGATCAGAGTTAGAGCTTGTCAAACTAAACAATAAGCTTGTGAAGCTTTCAGAGCAAGATGGCTTAACGGAAATTGCAAACCGAAGAAGATTTGATCAACTGTATATCGAGGAGTGGGAAAGAGCGCGAAGAGACCAACTGCCGCTTTCTGTCATTCTCATCGATGTCGACCAATTCAAGGAATATAACGATCACTATGGGCACCAAGAAGGGGATCGGGTACTTTGCCGAGTAGCCAAGACTCTAAAAAAGGTCCCAAAACGTAAAACCGATTTTGTTGCTAGATATGGTGGAGATGAATTCGTTGCTGTTATACCTAACACAGATATCGATGGAGCTATCAGAGTAGGAAGTAATATGATCAATAATATTACTTCCTTACAAATTGGTCATGAATATTCCCAGGTGGCAAATCATATTACGTTAACGGTTGGAGCAGCTACAATTACGCCGCAACTGGGCATGGATCGTGAAGAATTACTACGCATGGCGGATAAAGCGTTATACCGAGCAAAGGATAAGGGGCGTAATCGCGTCGAACACTTTGCTAGAAAATAGTGGGTATAAATATTATAGGTAGACCAGAGTGCGAATCAGGAGATTCGTACTCTTTTTTTGTAGATTGTCACGTATAAGATTCCTATGAACATTTATCACCTTAAAATGTAAAAACCTAGTAATCATTGCTATTAACAGTAAATTAGCATTATAAAAAGCAAGGGAATTGGTAATTCCTTTGCTTTTTGTTCTCTATGCAATTTGGTGATTATTATGATAGTTATTAAGGTTTATTGGATATATATGTTAATATATTAGTGTAAACTACATTGTCTTTGTGAAAGGCTGTTTTCGTAAACTTTGTTGCTTTTAGGTCGTCTTTTGAGAATAAATAAGCTTTTTGGGACAAATTTATTTGTCCCAATGGCTTATTTATTCTCAAAAGCTTCACGCAAAGCGTGAAGAACCAAGCATTCGCTTGGTTACGACCTAAAAGCAAATAGCAACAATCTTTTAGAAAAGAACGTTGTGAATAGATGTACTTACACTAACGAAGCAGAAGAGTTGAACAATTAAGTATCGAAAATAGTAAACCCATTGAAGAGTTGGGGAGTTTCCCTATAAAAGAGGAGGAATGTTTATGGCTCAAGAAATGTTTTTAATTATTTTTATTTTGTTAATGTTTGTTGGTATAGTTGGCGGAGTAATACTAATCTTCTTTTGGATGAAAAGCAGTTATAGAAAAAAAGATTTAAAAATCAAAGAGCTTCAAAAAGAAATTGAGGAATTAAAAGGAAAGAAATAATTCCGAAATAGGAATGCCAGTTCGTTAATTGAAAAAGGCACAGAGTTTTTGTGGGTAATTTTAGGGAGGGATTTAATGAAACAAAATAAAAAATACAAAGACATTTTGGTGGAAAATAAAGGGAATGTAACTTCTTTATATGTTGGACTGATGTTGGTGTTTTATCTGGGGTATGTTTTATTGGATAATTATCGCTTAAATAAATCTGAACATTGGTTAAGTACCAATTACCTTACTCAAGAAGATATTCAACGTATTCAAGGGTTAGGAACATGGACATCCGTTGTTGAATTCTTATTTTTAGGTTTATTTATACTCACAGCTATAACACTCTTTTATTATCGAAAAAAAAGAAGTGCGTTAAGCTATTTTATAATTTTACAACTATGCTTGTTTCTTGCCATATTTGGATTAGGTTACGTTTTATCATTTCTCCTAACCACACCTATTGGAAATTTAACACAGCCCTTAATAATAGCAACGTTTCTATTACTAATAATAGTGATTTATGCTATTTTTGTTAGGTTAAGAGGGCAATTAGAGAATTAAATAAATTACTATATGTTGTTGTGCTAACGGGAGCTATTCTTTAAGAAGGAGAATGGCTTTTTCTTGTTGAAGTAAAAAACAGGACAAAATTGTTAAGGAGGCGGGAATGAATAAAATTAATAAACTCAAAAAGGGAACTAAAAAATTTCTTATAGTCTTTGTTCCACTTGGAATTATAACTGTTTCACTAGACAACCAAGGATTTTGGCAAATTTCAAGTTTTATGCCTCTTTTAGCAATTAGTATATTTTGGGGTTGGATAATTATCGACGAAAAGTACCGCAATCAAAAACAAAAGTGAAGAAAATCAAACTGTTATTTAAGACGTTTCCCTTGAGCTAACGGAGCTTAACTTAAACCCCAATGGCTTGAAGTTTTATAAAGTGATATAATTAGATAAAATATTCATGGAAGAGGTGATGACATCATGAATACTGCTAAAGAACGATTACTAAAAATTATTGATGAAATTCCAGATCGAGAAGTGGATAAAATTTTAGACTTTGCTGAATATCTAAAGGCAAAAAAAGAAAAAAGCTTATCAGAAGATTTAACAAAAGCGAGCGAAAGTAGCCTTGATTTTTGGGATAATAACATAGACGATGAGGTTTGGAATGATGCATAAACAAGGTGACATTGTTTTAATTCCAGTACCATTCAGTGACTTATCAAATAGAAAACAACGTCCTGTTCTCATCATTTCAAACGATGATTATAATCAGATGACTGATGATATTCTTGTTGTTGCTATTACATCACAATTAAAGGACCTTGATTATTCTGTTATAATTGAACAAAGAGACTTAGACGAAGGTGCCCTTAAAGTTACATCAGCAGTGAGAGCAGACAAAGTTTATACACTTTCAAAAGGAATTATTAGAAAAAGATTTGGTAAAGTAAATACTAAAGTATTGAATAGTGTTAGAACTAAAATAGAACAATTAATAAAGTAGTAATTATACTTGTATTAATGGGCTACGATAAGCAGTCCTTTTTGATTATCAAACGGTACTAAAACTAAAATATATCCATTATGAATATGTTCACTTAAATTAACGAATGCGTTAGTAAAAAACAAATATTAAACAAAAGTACAAACCTCTTGGGAATTTCCCAAGAGGTTTGTTGCTTTCTATGAGTAGATATTCAATTATTGCATAATCCCAATAGGTGAGCAGTAGTTCGATTGCCACAATATAGTACCAATCTGCAATTAATTTATTAGTCCATTTATTCCATCGAATTAGCACCATAATTTAAATTTTCTACTTCAAAACCGCCCCCCTTTTTCTTCTTCACCAATCTGGGTATATGCACATATTATATATTCAAATCTGAGCACGACCAAAGTAAAAGGAGGACAATATCTTGACATTAACAATGGCTCATTGGATATATGGTATCGTTACACTAGCAATCATTGTAACGATGATCTTCAGAAAAGGTGTAGTATTACCAACATTATTAGGAACTTTTCTTGTAGCTACTGTCTATAACGGAAGTATTGTAAGTGGGTTTACTTCTGTATTTAATGCCAATTTAACCGCTGCGCAAGAGCTATTTAGTATTTTTCTAATCATTACTTTTATGGTAGCCTTGTTGCATTCGTTAAAGGATTTAGGTGCAGATAAGCAAATGATTGCGCCAATCCAAAAGTTTATGACCAATGGGCATGTTGCATATTTCATACTCATTGGTGTTACTTTCATTATTTCATTATTTTTCTGGCCAACACCGGCTGTTCCACTAATCTGTGCTTTACTAGTTCCTGCTGCAGTAAGAGCGGGTCTTCCATTAATGGGGGCAGCTATGGCTGTTGCTCTTGCAGGTCAGGGGATGGCTTTATCGTCAGATTATGTTATGCAAATTGCTCCGGGTTTAAGTGCAAGGTCCGCGGGAATTGATACCGCGCTTGTAGCGGATAAAGCCTTAGTGTTGTCGTTAATCTCTGGTGGGGTTGCGCTTTTCATTGCCTACCTTAGTTTTCGAACAAAAATGAGGAAACCTGATAGTCCGCTGATCGAAAAAGAGTTGATTTTACTTCAAGGTAATGAAGAAAAGAAAAAAATTCTAGTAAAGGCTGACAAAAAATGGAGTAAACCTTTTGCAATATTGGTTCCTCTTTCAATGCTCATCGTGATGATATATATGATTTATACGAAAGCTAGTGGCGGTAGAATGGGTGGCTTTGAAGGTGGAGATGGTGCTGCATTTATTGGTGGGGTTGCTGTACTTTTACTAAGTCTTGCGACTATTACCTATAACAAAGCTGAGGCACTAGAAGTAATTAGTGAGCATATCACAGATGGTTTCGTGTTTGCCTTTAAAGCGATGGGTCCTGTTATTCCAATTGCTGGTTTCTTCTTTTTAGGAAGTGGAGAATTCGCAGGAAGTATTCTTTCTCTTGGTGACACAGCACCTCCAGCTTTCTTATTTGATTTAGTGCAGTCAGCCCAAAATTTCATACCAGATAATAGTATTCTTTCAGCCTTTGGAATTTTAATTATTGGGATCATTACTGGACTAGATGGATCAGGATTTTCCGGCCTTCCATTAACGGGTGCTTTATCTGGAGCCTTTGCTTCAAGTTCAATGGATGCTTCAACATTAGCAGCTATCGGGCAAATGGGTTCAATTTGGACTGGGGGAGGTACTTTAATTGCTTGGTCTTCACTCGTAGCAGTAGCTGGACTTTGTGGTGTTTCAGTCATGGAGCTTGTTCGGAAAAATTTCTTCCCGGTTATCATTGGTTTAATTGTATCTACAATTGTCGCTTTGCTAATTTGGTAACAGCTAGTTGTGAATTCTAAACTAGAAGGTTTTTAAAATTTGAGATTGAGAAAAGGCAAGGGGTTGAGCCCTTGCCCTTCTTCTTTAGCCAGAGGTAGGATAGCTTAGCATCTTTCCTCTTGTTGTGGAGGTAGGTAGAAATTAATTAACGTCCTAGTTGTTGCTCAGCCATTTGTACAAGACGTTTTGTGATTTCACCACCAACTGAACCATTGGCACGCGCAGTTGCATCTGGTCCAAGTTGAACACCAAACTCCTGAGCGATTTCATACTTCATTTGGTCTAGTGCTTGTTGTACTCCAGGAACTAAAAGTTGATTATTGTTCGAGTTGTTTGCCATGCTGTTCGACCTCCTTTCGTATGTTGTGAGTTTATAATGTGTAGATCGAGAGTTTCTATGCATGATATAACTATATTTTTATATTGGTAATTTTTTGAAAGCTAAATGGAAGTTTTCACTGTAGACGATAAATTGTACTAGTGTTATTGTGATAATAAGAAATTTTTTGAGAAAACTTTACATACAGAGGTGTTCAGATGGGACAAATTGTTGAAATTGCTTATGCGAATTTATTATCGCCAATGATTTTATTTTTTCTAATTGGTATTGTAGCAGTGATCGTTAACTCCGATTTAAAAGTTCCGTCTGCCTTTTATACTGGTTACACCATGATTATTTTGTTTACGATTGGTATAAAAGGTGGTGTCGAGCTTAGAAATGTTTCATTTATGGAAATGCTACCGACAATCATTGCAGCACTTTTATTAAGTGTGGGGATGCTTTTTATTTCATATCTGGTGGTAGCCAAGCTCTTTAAATTTTCAGTGACGGAATCTTGGGCGATTGCTGCTCATTACGGTTCAGTAAGTGCGGTTACCTTTATCGCAGGATTAGCCTTCCTTGAAAAAATTGAAGTTTATTATGAAGTGTATATGTCAGCAATCCTTGTTGTGATGGAAGGACCTGCGATTATCTTAGGGATTATCTTTTATAAGATGTATGCACAAAAACAAGGGCAAAACATGGACAACCCGAATGCAAGTTTGAGCCATGTTATGAAAGAAGCATTCTTCGGGAAAAGTATTTTCTTATTATTGGGCGGTATTTTTATTGGTTTCGTCGCTCATGAAGATGGGCTTGCGAAAATCACTCCATTATTTGGAGATTTATTTTACGGACTGCTTTGTATCTTCTTATTACATATGGGGTTGATTGCAACACAGAGTATTAAAAAAATTGAGAAGTTAAAATTGTCTTCGTTTTTATTTGCGTTTATTTTGCCAGTGATTGGTGGAACAATAGGAATTCTTGTTGGAAGCTTTATCGGTTTATCAATGGGTGGGGCATTTATTCTAGCGATCTTATCAGGAAGCGCGTCATATATTGCAGCACCAGCTGCTGTTGAACAAGCTATACCAAAAGCAAATTCTGGCATTTATTTAGGGTCAGCGCTTGGGTTGACACTACCATTTAATTTAGTGGTTGGAATCCCTTATTTTTACTGGTTTGCAACAATCATCTATTAAGGGGAAATCTCATGAAAAAGGTTGTGATTTTATGGCTGAAATAAAGTATGAAATTCTAGAACAGTATGGACATATTTCAGAAAGTGCAAAGGGTTGGAAAAAAGAGTTAAACTTAATTAGCTGGAATGAACGTTCTGCAAAATATGATCTCCGTGAATGGGATCCAGACCATCAAAAGATGGGAAAAGGTTTAACATTATCAAAAGAAGAGTTGAAGACTTTAAAAGAGTTGTTAAATAAAATGGAATTATAACAGTCGAAACGGGTATGAGAAACTCCTCATACTCGTTTTTTTGTAATTTTATTTGTTAATGAATTTCAACCTTCATTATTTTTGCAACTACAATTAGCTTGACTAAGGTAATTATGAAATTCAGTCACATCTCCAAGTATTTCCACTGTTTGTTGCATATAATTTACTAGTTTAAAATATCCTATGGTAAAATATAGAATATTAAGAAAACTTAACGGTGAATGGGGGGAAGGTCGGTGCGAAAGAGATATCCATTTATAAGAACAAAATTTATTCCACCGCTGGTAAAAGATACAAATCTGTATAGACCAGTATTAAGTAAAAAATTGAGAAGAATACTTGATGTACCAATCACCTTAATCCACTCTGGCCCAGGCTATGGAAAAAGTTCATCAATTGCATCTTTCTTAGAAAATCACAAGGGACGCTACTGCTGGTATACCCTATCGAAACAGGAGGATCATTTCATTCCGTTCCTTGTCCAAATGATATATGCAGTCCAAGTAACTTTTCCATCGTTTGGTCAGAGCTTACTTGAGTTTTTAGTAAATGAGAATATTGACAATATGGACGAAGAAATTGAGTTTCTATGTTCTGAGTTTATTAATGAACTAGTTGGCATGGACGAGTCTGTGATCATTGTTTTGGATGATATTCATTACTTAGAATCCTCTAGCAGCAGTATTAGGTGGTTAAGTTTATTAATACAATATCTACCAAAAAAAATTCATCTGGTCTTAAGTGGAAGAATACGACCGACATGGGACATTCTGACGAGGTTACTTGTCCATGGCGAGCTCCTTGAAATTACTGAGGCCGACTTGGCTTTCACGAAAGAGGAGGTTGAAGTATTATTTGGAGATTTTTATCATCTCGAGTTAAATGAATCGCAAATAAATTATGTTTATGAATTAACAGAAGGATGGATAATTGCCATTCAAATGATCTGGCAGCAATTTAAGATTACTGGTGATCTTGAGGTCAAGGCACATTTACATATACGATCACTAGAAGAACTTTTTCGGTATTTAGCCATGGAAGTATTTTCAAAGCAACCGAGCGATATTCGACAGTTTTTACTTGCTACTTGTATCTTTGACGATTTTAATAACCCGTTCTGTAATGCTGTTTTAAAGCGGCAAGATTCTCAAGGAATGATAGCGAACTTGCTCTCCCAAAACCTATTTATCATTCCTATTGGAACGGAACAGTATCGTTATCATCCTTTGTTTAAGGACTTTTTAATCAAGCAATTGCGACAGGATGAAGAATGTTTTTATGAGTATCAGAACCAGGCGGCCATCTATTTTCTCGCAAAAGAGGATTATGAACGAGCGATCTACCATTATCAGAAAATTGATGAGAATAAAAAGATTGGTTGTATTTTAGAGGAGTATGGCCAAACCCTTCTTCAGCAAGGCAAGATTGATGCTGTTTCAAAAATGCTTGAACGACTTACAACAAATATCAAAATGGAATATCGTAAGCTTTGGTTTATTGAAGGTGAAATTAATCGCTATTTTTGCCATTATGAGAGAGCGCTTACTTGCTACCGGCAGCTTGAAGAATTGGCAGATCTTAATGAAGATGTACGAGCGGGCAGCTTGGCACATGAAGGAAAAGCAAAAATATACCTAGACACAATTCAGCCAGCAAAAGCCGATAGTCATTTGAGTCAATCAATTTGGTTAATGGAACAAGAACAAGAAAATCCGGATCGGCAAATACAACTATATAGTCTAATGGCTGAAAATCTAGTGAATCTAGGGAAAATGAAAGAAGCGTTGCAGTGGTTAAATAAATGCAAGGCGGTTCAAGCAGATTTTACAAAGGTAGAGTTAGTGTCTCGCTATTTTTTACGTATTGGCGAGCTACACCAAGCGAAAACATTAATTGAGACGTCAACGGCAAATCAAGTAAGTGAAAATCCGCTTACCCAGTCACATAGGGAAACAGATCTTATACTTTCAATCATCTGTTCGTTTATGGGAGAGTTAGATAAAGGAAAAAGGCTAGCTGAACGAGCGATCCTAAGAGGGACTATCCGAAAGTCTCCATTTGTAGAAGCTTGTGGCTGGATCAGAATGGGCCATGTTGTACAGCTAGATTCGAAATATAGTCATGAGTTAGCGATCCAATGCTATGAAACAGCATTAGGGTTAATGGAAAAAATCAATATGTCTCGAGGCAAGTCCGAGGCCTACATGGGCTTAACAGTACTTTATGGAAGGTTAGGAAACTATGAAATGGCTCAAAAGATGTCGCTCATGGCTATTGAAGAACCAAATCGGGTCAAAGACCAATGGTTAGCCGCTTTTGTACATGTTTCTCAAGCAATCGCCGCAATATATTGTAAGGAATTTGAACAAGCAAAACGTTTATTACTAGAGGCTGCCACAGGCTTTGAGAAATGTGATGGAAAATATGGTCGCACAGTTACATTTTTTTGGTTAGCAAAAATTGCTCATGATGAAGAAAATTGGCTAGATTTTGCAACTAATATGGAAAAGTTTTTGCAATTGGTTCATGAATACGACTATGAATTCTTCGTAACTAGTAAAACATTGTTTGGTCCTAAAGATTTGCAATTGATCATCCCCATGCTACTGAAAGCTAAAGAACTAGAAATTATGAGCTCAAATCGTTTACTAGCGACGCTTGGATTAGAGCACTTAACCTTTCATCCAGGATACTCGATTAAAGTGAAAACGTTAGGTGATTTTCAGGTGTGGTTGGGGCACGAAAAAATCCATGAAAAAAGTTGGAAGCGTGAAAAAGCCAAAGAATTATTTCAGGTTTTTGTGACCTATAAAACAAAGATGTTCCCAAAAGGTGAATTGTTACAATTGCTTTGGCATGAACTTGATGAGGATTCAGCACAACGAGATTTTAAAGTGGCACTAAATGCACTCAATAAAGCGATTGAACCAGGGCGTCAAGCTAGAAGTAATCCATATTTTATTCAACGAGAAGATTCTTTATATGGAATTAATAAAGAGGCTGTTTTGGAAGTTGATTCGGAGATTTTCGAACTAACGATCGAAAAAGGTCTAAAGGAAAAAGGAAATAAAGAAGCAATTGAAATTCTAACTCAAGGGCTAACTTTATATGAAGGTGACTATCTACCAACTCGTCGCTATGATGACTGGTGTGTAGAAGAACGAGAACGATTACAGGTCTTATTCTTACGTGGAGCTGAGAAATTAGCGCAATTATACCTTGAAAATGAAGGGTACGATGAGGCGATTTATTGGAGTGAAGCAATTCTTGTTAAGGATGTTTGCTGGGAAGAGGCATACCGAATTTTGATGTATGCCTACTATAAAAAGAAAAATCGAACCTACGCTCTACGAATTTATGAAAGGTGCTGTAAAGTACTTCAGGAAGAATTAGGAATTGAGCCGATTGATGCAACAAAGCAAATCTATAAGAGAATAAAAAAGAACGCTAATGTTGAATTAAATAGTATGGCTTTGTAGAAGGCTGTGGTATGTTTTGATGCTTGAGATTACTCGAACTTATCACCAGAAAAATCCCGAGAAACTATTTTGTAACTAAGATGTAACTTCGTATTTGTATAGTAAGGATGAAATGAAAAGTAAAAAATAGGAGGTTAGCGGAGTTCAAGTGAGTAGGTTATACTGCACTCTTAAAAGACTGAATATTTAAAAATGTAACTTATTTGTAACCTTCATCCTTAATACTGAAGATATCACAAAAAAGGGGGATTTAAGATGAGATTGAAGAAAACGTGGCTTGGGTTTCTGTTTGCACTACTTGCTTTCGTAATGCTTGCAGCGTGTAGCTCTAGTGATACAGGTGGCGAACAAGAAAAACCAAATGAAGAAACACCAAAAGCGCCGACAGAAGTGAAAGAGGAGCAGGAAGTAGTCAAAATTGGGTTATTAACATCATTAACAGGTGCGCTAGAAGCGTATGGTGCGCAAACAGTAAAAGGTTTTGAACTTGGGCTGGAATATGCAACTGGTGGCACAATGGAAGTTGCCGGGAAGAAAATTGAATTCATTATTGAGGATACAGAAACCCAAGCAGATGTAGCAGTTCAAAAGGCTACGAGATTACTAGAGGATCATAAAGTCGACTTTATTGTTGGTTCTTCTTCGTCTGGTGATACATTAGCCGTTTTACCATTAATGGAAGAGTATAAAAAAATAATGGTTGTTGAACCTGCTGTCGCTGACAGTATCACAGGGGCAAACTGGAACAAGTACATTTTCCGTACAGGTAGAAGCTCGTCACAGGATGCTGTTGCCGGTGCTGCTGCGATTGCCAAAGAAGGTGTAAAGATCGCGACGTTGGCACAAGATTTCGCATTTGGTATAGATGGAGTTGCAGCGTTTAAAAAGGCTGCAGAAGATCTGGGGGCAACTATCATTCATGAAGAGTTTGCGGATCCAGCAGGTGTTGACTTTTCTTCGAATATTCAACGAATTATTAATGCACAGCCAGATTACTTATTTGTTATTTGGGCGGGCGCTAATAATCCTTGGGGACAACTAGAGGATATGAGAATTCAAGATCGCGGTATTAAAATCTCGACAGGAGCTCCAGATATTGCAGCCCTACGTACCATGCAAGATGTTGTTGGTATGGAAGGCTTCACTGTTTACCACCATAGTCTACCAAATAATGAAGTGAACGATTGGTTAGTTAATGAACATCAAAAGCGCCATAATGGCGAGATGCCAGATTTATTTACACCTGGTGGCTTTGCGGCAGCAATGGCAATCGTCGCAGCACTAGAAAAAACAAATGGTGATGTTGATACGGAAACTTTAATTACAGCTATGGAAGGAATGACGTTTGATACTCCAAAAGGACCAATGACATTCCGTCCGGAGGATCACCAAGCTTTACAAACAATGTATGCGATTACACTCGAAATGACGGATGAGTTTGATTATCCGGTACCAGTCTTGAAGCGTGAACTTTCACCAGAAGAAACAGCACCTGTAATTCAAAATAGTCGCTAATTAAAATAAAGGTGGAGCACGATGATTTCAATGCGTGCTCCGCTTTTTTAAAAGGGAGTTTAAGTTTTAACAAGAAAGCTCGAACAGAGGGGTGAGATTGGTGGAAACAATACTAGAAACAAAAGACTTAACAATTGCCTTTGGCGGCCATATCGCCGTAAGTGATGTAAACGTAGAAATTGAACGGAACCAGCTTAAATCAATTATTGGTCCGAATGGAGCGGGTAAGACGACGTTTTTTAATATGATCAGTGGCCAGCTAAAACCGACAAAAGGGCAAGTCTTTTTTAAAGGTCAAGACATAACAAAATTGTCGCCAACAGAACGAACTAGATTAGGAATCGGCAGGTCGTTTCAGATAACCAATGTGTTCCCTCATTTAACCTGTCATGAGAATGTGAGACTCGCAGTGCAATCGCAAATGGGAATTTTTTATAATATGATCTCTCATTTTAAAAGTTTAAAAGAAGTGAACGAAAAAGCTTCTGAGTTTTTGAAAACAGTCATGCTTGAAGACAAGGAGAATGAGTTGGCTGTAAATCTAGCTCATGGAGAAAAAAGAAAGTTAGAGATTGCGATGCTGCTTGCCTTAGAAACCGAAGTGTTACTTTTAGATGAACCAACAGCAGGAATGTCTTTAGAAGAGGTTCCAATGATCCTCGATGTCATTCGTGCAATTCGTGATGAACGTAAACGGACAATTGTGCTAATCGAGCACAAAATGGATATGATCCTCGATTTATCAGACAGCATTATGGTTTTATTCCACGGTAAGCTACTTGCTGATGGGGAACCAGAGGAGATTATGCAGAACGAACAGGTTCAAAGAGCCTATTTAGGAGGTTTGCACAATGACGCTTCTTAAAGTGGAAAACATTCATACCTATATTCAGCAGTATCACATTTTACAAGGCGTTTCATTTGAAGTAAAGCAAGGGGAAGTAACGGTATTGTTAGGTCGAAATGGAGCGGGGAAAACGACGACACTTCGATCAATCATGGGGTTAAATCAAGTGAAGTCAGGGAGTATCACTTTTAAAGGCGAAGCGATTCATACGTGGCCGACGCACAAAATTGCCAATGCGGGAATTGGCTATGTTCCTGAGGATCAGGGGATATTTGGATCATTAACTGTCGAAGAAAATATGAAGGTTGCGATGAAGAAAAAGGATGAGGCGACTCTAGAACGCATGGACTGGATTCTCGACTTGTTTCCGGATTTAAAGCAATTTTGGAAAAAGAATGGTGGTCACTTAAGTGGGGGGCAAAAGCAAATGTTATCGATCGCAAGAGCTTATATCAATGACAATGCGATGCTACTCATTGATGAACCTAGTAAGGGATTAGCACCTATTATTGTCGAGAAGGTAATGGATTCGATCAATCAAATGAAGGAGAAAACGACGGTCGTACTTGTTGAACAAAATTTCATGATGGCAAGTGCTATTGGGGATCGCTTTTACATTATCGATGACGGTCATTCTGTTTATGACGGAGCGATGGAAGAACTAAAGCATGACGAACAATTAAAAAGAAAATATTTAGGAATTGCTTAATAGGAGAGTGAATTTCCTAAATACCTTAACCGAGCTATATCAATCTAGATACAGTTGCAATTGGTTTTTACGAAACTAAGACTTAATAGCGAAAATAATGTAATGATGAAATTCACTAAGGAGACAAAACTTTTGGCAGAAGCCATGTACTACAGAAAGTAGGTGAAGCAATTGGAAATGCTGATAAACATTACGATCAATGGTTTGGCTACTGGGATGCTAATCTTTCTACTTGCTGCAGGGTTAACACTTATTTTTGGGTTGATGGACGTTTTAAACTTCGCCCATGGAGCCCTGTTTTTATGGGGGGCATATGTAGGAATTTGGGGTTATACAACCACTGGAAGCTTTTTACTTGGAATTTTGATGGCCATTATCGCGTGCGGAATTTTAGGATATTTATTAGAGCGGTTTATCGTCAAACCTGTGTATGGAAATCACATTCAACAAATATTGATTACCTTGGGTGCGATGCTTGTGCTAAGTGAGCTCGTAAAAGTTGTCTGGGGACCTAATATTATTCAGGCTAGAGCTCCTGAATGGCTTCGTGGTAGCTGGGAAGTTGGCGATGTATTTCTCATAAAGTACCGAATTTTTATTATCTTTGTGGGATTAGTTGTTTTTGGTGGATTGTTATTTTTATTAAATCGAACGAAACTGGGGCTCGTCGTGAGAGCGGGTGTTATGGATAAAGAAATGGTGCAGGCGTTAGGGATAAATATTCGTAGAGTCTTCTTATTCGTTTTTATCCTAGGAGCATCAATGGCTGGTTTAGGAGGAATGCTGTTTGGTCCATACTCAGGGGTCATTTATGCGGAGATAGGATTAGAGTATGGTATTTTAGCATTTATTGTTGTTGTCATAGGCGGTATGGGTAGCGTGTTGGGCTCAATGATTGCAGCACTATTAGTCGGTTTACTAGGTTCTTATGCAGCTTATTTTTTACCTGAAATTGCTTTAGCGGTTAATTTTCTGCTGATGATCGGAATCTTAGTATTTAGGCCTTCAGGGATTATGGGTATGAAGGAGGCACTAAAATGAGTCGACTGAAACAGATCTCGAAATTTAAGTTTAGCTTATCGGTCGTCGCGATTGGCATGCTGATGCTACCTTTTGTGAATGACTCTCGGACAGCAATGATCATGTTAACGAAGATCTTTATTTTTGCGGTCTTTGCGATGAGCTATGACTTGTTATTGGGTTATACAGGAATTGTATCCTTTGGTCATGCGATGTTCTTTGGGATTGGTGCGTATACAGTAGCGATTTGCTTAAAGGCTTTTGGTCCTACCGTGCCGGTCGTTTTATTAGCGACAGTTATTACGATTATCTTTACCGCGATTGTTAGTTTCCTAGTTGGACTACTAACCCTCCGATTAAAAGCTCATTTCTTTGCGATGTTGACGTTGGCTGTTGCTGCTTTATTTTTGGTAATTGCTGAAAAGTGGCGCTCGGTAACAATGGGGAATGATGGGTTTACGTTTGCCATTCCTGAGATTTTCCGTGATCGAGTCTCGTTTTATTTCATTGCCTTGATCTTTATGATCCTTGTGTACTTGTTCTTAGAACGGTTTACGCAGTCACCGATGGGGCGAGTTTTGCAGGCAATTCGAGAAAATGAGCCTCGGGTCGAGTCACTAGGCTACCGCGTCATGCATTATAAAATTACTGCTAACGTTATCGCCGGAGTTGTTGCAGGTTTAGCAGGAATTCTGTATGCAATGAGTTTACGTTTTGTTAATACAGCGGTTTTCGCAACTGAGTTAACATTAGATGCACTGTTAATCACGATCATCGGTGGGGTCGGAACTTTGTTTGGGGCAATTGTTGGTGCGGCGCTTGTCGAGTATGCCAGACATGCCTTAATGGACTTAGCGAGTGTTCACTGGATCTTCGGGCGCTGGGTCATCCTTCTTGGAACCGTTTTTATCCTGGTTGTCATGTTCTTCCCAAAAGGTATTGTTGGATCAACGAAATATTGGTGGGCGAAACGACAAATGGCGAAAGCAAATAAAATACAAAGTGCATCGTCCAGTAAAAATCTCGATCGAGATGTGAGCTAAGGAGAGAGACAGCTATGGAGTCACAATCTCAAGTGAAGTCATTCGTGATCAGAGTACAGACCGTAGAGGATGATAATCAGTCACGTGATCAGAGTTTACGAATAAAGGTGAAACATGTTCAATCAGACGAAGAGGCTACTTATGCAACGTTGGAGGAGGTCTTCGATTATATCAAGGACGTAATTGGGGAGTGAAACTGAGTGAAACAAGAGACGGAAGCGATTGGAATTGTTAGTACAGGAGTGTACCTACCGGATCGGCGCATGAGTGGTCGTGATATTGCAACTTTATCTGGAATACCGCTAGAAGTAGTTGAGTTGAAAATGGGGATTAAGGAGAAAATAGTTCCCGGTCCCAATGATCATACGTGCCAGATGGGAGTACTTGCAGCTAAAGAAGCGTTAAAAAAAGCTGACCTTGATCCTCGTGAGCTTGATTTAATTATTTATATTGGAGAAGAACACAAAGAATATCCACTTTGGACAGCTGGAATTAAACTCCAACAAGAAATTGGTGCAGTTAATGCTTGGGCGTTTGATGTGGCGATGCGTTGCGGTACAACGGTGATGGCGTTGAAAGTAGCCAAAGATATGATGAAGGCGGACCCGGAGATTCGGACTGTATTGCTGGCTGGTGGGTATCGAAATGTCGATTTTATTGATTATGAGAATCCGAGAACAAGGTTCATGTATAACCTTTCTGCTGGAGGAGGGGCAATCATCCTTCAGAGAGGATATCAGAAAAACGAACTATTAGAAACGTCACTAATGACAGATGGGTCTTTCTCAGAAGATGTCGTTGTTGTCGCTGGAGGAACGAAACATCCGATCACTGCAGATGCCATTGAAAAACGCCTTAATTATTTGGAGGTGCTTGATCCAGCTGGAATGAAAGCACGACTTGAGGAAAAATCAATGCGAAACTTCTTGCAGGTGATTAGACAATCCTTAAAGAAAAGTGGTCTTTCAGAAGTAGACATTGATTATTTAGCTATTCTGCATATGAAACGTTCGGCACACGAGTATGTTTTACGAGAATTACAATTACAGGAGGAACAGTCAGTCTATTTAGAAGATTACGGTCATATCGGCCAAATAGATCAAATTTTATCGGTAGAACTAGCCCTTGAACAAGGCAAAATAGCTACAGGTGATGTTGTCGTGCTCGTTAGTGCTGGAATTGGCTACGCATGGGGAGCAACAACGATTCGCTGGGGTAAGAAAATAGCTTACTAGATGCTATCAGAATTGAAAAAACGATAGGAGGAAAGTTATATGGCGGAAGTGACCTTAAAGTCCGTAACAATCGAGAATGGAGAAACAATTGCCTATCGCGAACGTACCGGTGGTGAGGAAGTATTGCTTTTGGTTCATGGCAATATGACTTCTTCAAAGCATTGGGACTTATTAATAGATACATTAGATGAAAAATATAAAATTTATGCAATAGATTTACGAGGGTTTGGCGGGTCGAGTTATCATCAAGCGATCAATTCGATCAAAGATTTTAGCGATGATTTAAAGCAACTTGTCGATGTCATAGGTTTAGAGAGATTTTCCCTCATGGGTTGGTCGACGGGTGGAGCAGTTTCGATGCAGTTTACGATTGATCACCATGAACAAGTGAATCGTCTAATTCTCCTCGCATCAGCTTCGACTAGAGGATATCCTTTCGTACAAGTAAATCCAGCTGGTGAAGTCGTTCGATGTAAGTCGAAGGAAGAGATCGAACAAGACACAACAAAGTCACTTCCAGTTCTTAAAGCCTATGAAACTAGAAATAAAGAGTTCCTTAGAGCTCTTTGGAATGCGGTCATCTATACGACTAAGCAACCGCCTGAAGACTTATACGACCAATATACGGAAGATATGTTGACGCAGCGTAATCTCACTGATGTCTATCATGCTTTAAATACATTTAATATTAGTGATGTTCATAATGGCTTATCAGCAGGAACTGGAAGAGTGAAGGAGATTGGGGTACCTACACTTGTTTTATGGGGTGAAAATGATTTAGTAGTCACCGAACAAATGACAAAGGAGATAAGCGAAGATTTAGGAAAGGTAGCCAAAGTTGTTTATTTACAAGGTTGTGGACATTCCCCGTTGGTAGATAATTTAAAGCTATTAAAGCATGAGGTTGAATGCTTTCTTGAAGGTTATAGATTGATATAGAGATTGAGAGGAGAAATTTTATGCGTTTAAGAGATAAAGTTGCGATTGTGACAGGTGGAGGAAATGGTATTGGAAGAGAGACAGTATTAACTTTTGTAAGAGAAGGTGCAAAGGTAGTCATTGCTGATTTTAATGAAGAAGCAGGTTCGCAAGTATTGCAAGAGGTAAACGATCTTGGAGGAACTGCGTTTTTTCAGAAGGTGAATGTTGCAGATCAAGAGAGTGTGAAACAATTAGTGGAAACAACGATCGAAACATTTGGGGTAGTGTCGATTTTGGTAAATAACGCTGGAATTACGGCTGATGCGATGACCCACAAAATGACCCCTGATGCTTGGCAAAAAGTAATTGATGTGAATTTATCTGGTGTCTTTTACTGTACACAGGCAGTGATCGGAAAAATGCTTGAACAGGGAAAAGGGAAGATTATTAATACCTCGAGTGTTTCTGGTATTTATGGGAATGTTGGGCAAGCCAATTATGCAGCTACGAAAGCGGGCGTGGTCGGCATGACGAAAACCTGGGCAAAGGAGTATGGAGGCAAGGGAATTAACGTCAATGCCGTCGCTCCAGGATTTATTGAAACCGCTATGGTTGCGAAGGTGCCAGAGAAGGTCATTGAGAAAATGAAAGCAATCATTCCTTTGAAAAGACTAGGAAGTCCAACTGATATTGCAAATGCTTATCTTTATCTAGCATCTGATGAATCGAACTACGTTAATGGTACCGTTCTCCACGTTGATGGTGGGATCATGATGTGATCTCCTAATCTGTAACTTGAATGCAACTCTTTTTTTATATATTGGTATAAGAAAAACATTGTGCGCGAACTTGTTAGATTGCGCAAATGATAACAAAAGTAAAGGGGGAGGTAAGATGAGCTGGGATATTGATTGGTTGCAAAAACGAGCTCGGATTACTCCGGACCGAGTTGCAGTTGTTGATGGGGAAACGAGAGAGCGGTGGACGTACCAAAGTTTAAATGAACGTGCAGAACGTTTTGCTTCATATTTAGTTGAGAATGGAATTACCAAAGGAGATCGAGTAGCGCTACTCTCTCCAAATCACGTTTGCTATTTTGATTTATTGTTTGCTTGTACGAAACTAGGAGCGATTTTCGTTCCGTTAAACTGGAGACTTTCAAACAACGAAGTCGAATATATCCTAAATGATTGTCAGCCCAAATTAATCGCATTTGCGGAAAAACTACAGTCATTACTTCCAAAAGAATACAAGGGATCATTGTTTAATATAAGTCAACAGTATGAGTTGATCGTCAAACATCCTATTACCCGAAGCAATTACGCTCAAGTGAATGAGTGTGATCCACTAGCGATTATTTATACGGGTGGAACAACAGGGAAGCCCAAAGGAGCAGTTCTTACTCACCAGTCGATTTTCTTTAATGCAATTAATACGATTATAAGCTGGAATTTAACATCTGAAGATACGACGGTCACCTATTTACCAATGTTTCATACCGGGGGACTAAACGCCTTATCACTCCCGTTATTACATATTGGGGGAAAAGTGGTGATTGGTGATAGATTTGAAGCAAAGCGGATTATCAAAGTGATTAATGAGGAAAAGTGTACGATTCTCCTTTAGTACCAACGATGTACCATGTCTTAACAGAAACAAAACTATTTCAAAAAACGTCATTTCCAACGATGCATACATTTTTATCTGGTGGAGCACCGTGTTCTTATCGGATTTATGAAGCTTTTGCCAAAAAAGGTTTAGCGTTTAAAGAAGGTTATGGGTTAACGGAAGCAGGGCCAAATAACTTTTATATTAATCCAAGTGAGGTCTTGCAGAAGAGAGGATCGGTCGGTAAACCAATGCTTTATAATGACGTCAAAATCGTAGACGATTGTGGCAGAGAGGTTCGTAGTAGTGAGGTTGGTGAAATTATCATCAGCGGCCATCATCTTTTTGCTCATTATTGGAACAATCCTTCTGTAACTGCCGAAACGAAAAAGGATGGTTGGCTTTATACTGGTGACCTAGGGAAATTTGATGAAGAAGGCTATTTTATATTGTTGGTCGAAAAAAAGACATGATCATCACGGGTGGTGAAAATGTTTTTCCTTTAGAAGTAGAGCATGTCATTGCCGAACATGATGAGGTAGCTGAAGTCGCCGTTGTTGGCATCGGTGATGAAAAATGGGGTGAGGTTGTGACAGCTTTTATCGTCCCAAAAGATAAAGCAGTTATAACAGAAACAGATATTGAGATCCACTGTAAAGCCTACCTTGGCGGCTATAAAGTGCCAAAGATCATTCGTTTTGTTACCCAATTACCGAAAACCGCTGTTGGCAAAATTGATAAGAAGCAATTAGTAGAGATGAAGGCTTGAGATGATTTTCTCAAGCCTTTCTGGTCATAAAAAACTTCCTCGAAATTACATTCAATACCTCAACTCAAAACTCATAACCAAAAAACTCAAACTATCTCCAACGTAAGCTTTCTAAATCGATTTCGGGAATAAGCCCTTCTTTCGCCGCTCGTCCAAGCAAAGCGAAAACGGCCGCGTATCCATCTTCCCCTAAATTTGCCGAAAACTCATTTACATATAAATCAATATGAGCTTGGGTTACTTCTGGAGAAAGCTCCTGAGCGTGACACATGACATAGTCACGAGAGGCTTCTGGATTAGCCCAAGCGTATTCTACTGATTGTCGGATCCAATTAGAGATCTCTGTTAAGTTTAACGAGCGTTTTGCAATAATGGCTCCGAGCGGAATTGGAAGATTTGTATCCTCCTCCCACCAGTTTCCTAGGTCTGTTAAAAGTGACAAACCATAGGTTTGGTATGTGAAACGCGCTTCATGGATAACTAAACCAGCATCGACTAACCCGTCACGAACAGCTGGCATGATTTCATGAAATGGCATGACTACGATTTCACCTACACCACCTGGTACTTGTTGTGCCGTCCATAACCTGAATAATAAATACGCAGTTGAACGTTCGCTTGGAACAGCGACTCGTTTTCCGGCTAATGCTGCTGGTGTCATGGCTTGATCATTAGTTAAAACTAACGGACCACAACCTCTTCCTAAGGCACCACCGCATGGTAATAAGGCGTAATCAGGATGTGCCCATGGAAGAGCGGCGTAGGAAATTTTCATAATTTCCGGTCCGTCAGGCTGGACCGCTAATGTATTGGTAATATCAATGTCTGCGTAGGTTACATCAAGCTTAGGAGCTCCTGGGACGAGACCGTGCACTAACGCATGAAAAATAAAGGTATCATTTGGACATGGTGAAAAAACGATTTTCATAAACTAAAGCACCTCCGCTATAATTGAACTTGCTTTTTCTAACATATGTAACGCTTCTTTGATTTTCCAAGCTCCTTTATCACGTGGACCGACGGGGTTGGAAATCGTCCGAATTTCGAGTATTGGTACATTTGCATCACTTGCTGCAAGAGCCACACCGAATCCTTCCATTGCTTCAACCGTTGCTCCCGGAACACGTGTAGCTAATTGATCCGCAGTTTCCTTAGTACCTGTGACCGTTGCTAAGGTGAGAATTGGTCCACTATGTGTCGGAAGTCCTGCTGTTTTTAGAGCTGTGGCAACCTTGTTAGCAAACCGTTGATCAACGGCAACACGGGATGTACCAAAACCTAGTTGTTCAATACTCGCAAAACCTTCACCAGTTTCAGCACCAAGGTCCGCTGCAATAATTTCAGTAGCGACGACCACTGAACCAATTTCGGCTTGTTCGGAGAATCCGCCACCAATTCCGGCATTAATAACGAGGTCATATTTATTAGTGGCTAAAACCTTAGCTGTACTTATTGCTGCAGCAACAGGCCCAACTCCTGCAACAACAACATCAAAGCGAGGGGCGTTGTCGATACCACGAAGGACTGCTTCCTGCTCGGCAGCAACGGCAGTCATGACTAATATACGCATATTGTTAATCTCCCTTTAAAAACGATTGATAAGAATGAATTTCATCTCCCTTTTTTCCTTTAGCTCGATGTGCTAATTGGTTGGAATAATGAAATTGAGCTTTATGTGTAAATTATACAATAATATAACTTGATTGACAGTTTTAACAAGTTTTTAATGTCGAAAAACAGTATTGAAATACCCATCAAAGTAGAAGACTTGGCTGATCTATGATAAGGTTATATTAGTTGTTAAGGAGGTTGAAGATGGACAAGAAAAGCATTTATATCATCGGTGGTATTTTTATCTTATTTTATTTTATGATCTTCTTTAAGAGTCCGTCAGAAATACCGACGGATGTTCGTGCGGATATTTGGGATACGAGTTATGAGATTATGGTTGAGGTATTAGTTGATTCGTCACCATATGAACCATTAAATGAAGATACATATGAAGCATTTAACACGTTCGTTGATAGCTATAGTGCTGAGGCGACAGTCAATGATCCTCTAACAGAAAATGAAAAAGAAATACTCTATCATATTAAGGGTTTAGTATACCACGCCCAGCAATTTCGAACTCTTTACCAAGAATGTGGCGATTGTTTTACTGACGCTGCCAATGAGCAATTAAACAAAATGGTTGAAGCAGAATTTGAGCTTCTTCGTATCTATAATATCAATGCCGTTGATTTCTATGAACAATAAAAAATGAGGCTACCCAAATGTATGGGTGAGCCTCATTTTTTTGAGGGAGGGGGAGCCCTCTATATCGAAATAACCTTCGTCATCATCTTTTTTTCTTTTTGAGTCTCGAGCCTATTGCTCTGATTTGTTCTTCCATTTCTTTTGTGGTTATTTTTCCTTGGATATATTTTTCGTGAATTTTTTCCTTCATAAGTGCCTTATTTAAGCGATCTGTATAGTCCATTTCATAACCACACCTTTCTAGTAATCTACTAAACATCATTGCCAACTCTTTCTTTATGTATACCAATCCCTTACAAAAGTTTTTGGTGAATTAGGATATGCTACAAATAGCTAAGTTGTGGCATTTTTTTGTATTTTAATAATGTAAGCCTTTGCAATTAAAGAGTTAACGAAGTTGTGAAAAATAGTTGCGATGGTATTTGCTATAATAAGACACCGGAAATTAATTTTCATTCAAATCTGGAGGGTACTATGACGTTTTTAGATGATCCATTGATACTAATATTTGTCATTTTGTTTGTGGGGTCTTTTATTGGTCAGTTAGAGATTAAGGGAATTAACCTTGGGGCATCTGGTGTTTTACTTTTTGCCATGGTCTTAGGGCACTTTGGTTATCAAATCCCAGCAATTGTACAGAACTTAGGGTTAAGTTTGTTTATTGTTGCGGTAGGGCTTCAGGCAGGTCCACGATTTTTTCGAATGTTGAAAAGTAGTGGTTTAGTTTTTGCAATCTTAGGTTTTCTAATCATTGTAATTGCGTCAATTACGACCGTGATTGTCTCAAAAGTTTTCAATTTATCTGCACCATTAAGTATTGGGTTGATGACTGGTGCATTAACGAGTACGCCTGGATTAGCGGCAGGACTTGAGGCGACAAAGGATCCGATTGTCTCGGTAGGATATGGGATTGCCTATCCTTTTGGGGTCATTGCGGTCGTTTTATTTGTTCAGCTTTTTCCAAGGGTATTAAAAGTTGATTTACAAAAGGACTTGCAAAAAACAGTTAGTCCAATTAAGCATAAAAGTTCCTTAAAAAAAATGACAGTGTTGATTGATAAAGACGAGGCTCATAAAAAAACATTAAAGGAGCTACAACGAAATATAAAAAGTTCTGCAATTATTAGTCGGGTGATTCGCGGCGACCGGAATTTTTTAGGGCGCAATGATACGGTGCTGTTAAAAGGCGACGAAGTAATTGTCGTCGGCTACCCTGAGGAATTAAATAAATTTAGAGATGCTGTCGGTCGTGAGGTTACGACCGATGTTAATATTCGCGCCAATATTCGAATGCATCGCGTTGTTGTGGATGCCGAAGAATTAATCGGGAAAGTCTTCGCGAGATCCACCTTAGGGAAAGATACAGCGTAACTGTTACTAGGCTTGAGCGTGCTGGCTTTGAATTTCCTCCTACTGCGACGTGGCGCTTTGAACGTGGAGATGTACTGACTGTTGTATGTAGTCCGGAACGAATTAAAGCAGTTGAAGAGTTATTTGGTACGAGACAGCATAAAGAGGCAAATATTCATATTTTTTCATTAAGCCTAATTTTGTTATTAGGGATTTTAGTTGGAATGATGCCAATCCATGTTCCCGGTTTAGGGAGCATGACACTAGGCGTTGCAGGAGGACCATTGTTAATTGCCATCATTATTGGTCACTTTGGGAAACTTGGTCCTATCCAAGCGAGGTTTTATCAACCGTCAAATCGAGTCATCCGTGATGTGGGCTTAGTATTATTTTTAGCAGGGGCAGGAACAACGGCTGGTTCTGGCTTAGTTGAGGTCGTCCTGCGAGAAGGTGTCGGATTAATTATCGGGGGAGCTATCATTACAATTGTTCCTATGTTTACAGCTTTTATTATTGCAAAAAAACTCTTTCACCTAAGTATTATTCATTCTTTAGGAGCTATATGTGGGGGGATGACAAGTACACCAGGACTTGGCGCATGTAATAACTTAGTTGAAACTGAGGACCCAGCCATTGCTTATGCGGCCGCGTATCCGATTGCACTAATCTTTGTCGCAATATCAGCGCAGGTATTGGTGCTGATTTTGTAAAAGTCATCTTCAATGCTTGCCCTCAGTAAAAGGCTAAGAGAAGTTTTTTCTCTTAGCCTTTTATTCAGATGCATCTTTGTAAATAGCGGTGGTATCATAGTTTATTGTTGTTTACGTGTTTCTCGTTTATTTACTGGTTGCTTCAACCAGTAACGAATTCCCCTACCAGCTAAAGGTTCGTCGCTATACCTAGGTATTACATGAAGATGACTATGCATAATAGATTGATTTGAAACCTCGCCGACATTCCAGCCGAGTGTATAACCATTCGGTGAATACTTTCCATCAAGAAACTCCTTAGCGCTCTGTAGAAGTTCATATGTATCGTTCCATTCTTCTTTTGTTAATTCAAACGCATGAACTCGATGTTTCTTCGGGACAATTACACCGCATCCTTCCAATACATCTTGCTGAAGGTTGTGCTGTAGAAAATAGCACGTCTCATTTTCAAAAACAATATTCTGTTCCGTGTCTTTTTCTGGGTTACAAAAAGGACAATTTTCTTCGTAAGCCATATGTACCTCCTGAGTAGTAGATCATTCACTTTCTTACATTAACATAAAATTCCAATAACGATCAAGAAGATTGCTAGACTAGTAGGACAGGCAAAATATCACATTCTACTCGGGTATTTTTTATGCTAAAATAGTTTAGTTGATACATCAAAGATAGGAGTTTTACAGCAATGAAAAAAATCTTAGTCATTGTTATTCAGTTATTTTTTCTCTGGCTTTTAAACGAACTAGGCTATTTTATTGTAGAAGCTCTAAATCTACCTTTGCCAGGAAACGTTCTCGGCATGGTGATTTTATTCGGGCTTTTAATGACGGGTGTTGTCTCACTGAAGTGGGTGGAAGCGGCTTCCTCATTATTGATTAAGCACTTAGCGTTTTTCTTTATTCCAATTGCAGTTGGCTTAATGAATTTCGGGCCATTATTTTTACAAAATGGAGTTTCACTATTGATTGTGATCGTCGGTAGTGCAGCTATCGGAATTTATGCAACAGGTGCTATTTCACAGTCATTAGCTGAAAAGAAAGAAGGTGCTGAACGTGGTCATACTCGTGACTCTGCTTAGTATTGCAATAACAGTAGGAGCCTATCTACTCTCAAAGGTCGTCGGAAAACGTTATCCGTCGCCGTTTACAACGCCTGTATTCTTTAGTACAGCTATTATTATCGTTTTTTTATTAACATTTGGTTATAGTTTTGAAGATTACACAGTTGCAAAAGAAATTATGACATTTTTATTAGGCCCAGCGACCGTTGCCTTAGCTGTGCCATTATTTAAAAATCGAGAAATTATAAAAAAACATAGTGGTCCTGCATTAGTTGGTATAATTTTAGGGGCCATGTCAACAATTATCGGCGCTGTTTTACTAGCCAAACTACTATCACTATCAAATGAAATACTTGCTTCAGTCAGTGTAAAATCGGTTACTGTTCCTGTAGCCATTGAGATTGCCAACATCATTGGCGGTGATCCCGCGCTAACGGCAGCATTCGTGGTTGCCACAGGAATACTAGGAACGATGATTGGTCCATGGTTAATGACCATAACAAACATTACTCATCCGCTTTCGAGGGGGTTAGCTCTAGGGACCATTTCTCACGGCCAAGGAACAGCTCAGGCGGCAACAGAAGGTGAACTTCAAGGAGCGGTAGCAGGTGTTGCAATGGGATTATCAGCGATTTTTACAGCAATCGCGGCACCGATTATTGTCCCGTTTTTTGTTTAAATAAGGATATCCGAATAAAAAGTCGAGTGAACCGATAAGGTGGACTCGATTTTTGTTTATATTGAAAGATAAAAAATAACCGTTTTTAGAATATGATGTCTAGCTCAAGACGCTATCGTATCGAGGTCACTTAACGCTGCCCTCTGTGGTCCAGTAGGTCCTCGAGGCAAAGCTGCATAGTAACTCTAGAAATAACACATATTGTGAACGAGGTTATTCCACTCTGTTTCATGTTCGAATCGGGGCGAATCGAACATGATTTATACAATACCAACCTGATCCAAGTTCGATTCCCATCGAATCGAACATGATTTATACAATACCAACCTGATCCAAGTTCGATTCCCATCGAATCGAACATGATTTATACAATACCAACCTGATCCAAGTTCGATTCCCATCGAATCGAACCTCTTTTTTATTGTTCCACCCTGTTTCGTGTTCGAATCGGGGCGAATCGAACATGATTTATACAATACCAACCTGATCTAAGTTCGATTCCCATCGAATCGAACCTCTTTTTTATTGTTCCACCCTGTTTCGTGTTCGAATCGTGGCGAATCGAACATGATTTATACAATTCCAACCTGATCTAAGTTCGATTCCCATTGAATCGAACCTCTTTTTTATTGTTCCACCCTGTTTCATGTTCGAATCGGGGCGAATCGAACATGATTTATACAATTCCACCCTGATCCAAGTTCAATTCCCATTGAATCGAACCTCTTTCTTATTCCTTACTAGGGAGGATAAAGATAAGAGAACAAGCCAAAGTATAAGAGTTGTCCCAAGTAATTGTGAAAAACTTTAAATAGGATGAAGTCGAATTAAAGTGCCTACTTGTACCTTAAACCTGAACTATTACGTTGTCATCCGCTCTATTGTTATGATTGCGATAATGATTAGAAGGGGGATCAATGTCTTTAGTACATCCCAGCGTGTAAGCTGACGCTTTTCCCGAAAGCGAATTGTACCATTGAAGCAGCGTGCGTTCATCGCATTGTAGACATTTTCAGCGCGGTTTAACGATTTAATTAGTAATCCACCAGTGAGTTGCCCATAAACCTTGAGATTACGGATGGAAATTCCACCGGAAAAAAATCGTGATCTTGCTGCTAATTGCATTTTTTGAATATCATCAAAAAATAAAAAAACATAGCGGTAGGATAATAACAAAATGGTTATTACGATTGGCGGAACTTTTAAATGAGCGAGGCTATCCATAAATTCATCGATTGTTTGGGTATGCAACAAAATGGTCATAACAGTCATGCAAGTAATGGCCTTTAGGAGGATGAGACTAGCGAATGAAACTCGGTCAAGGTCGAGTGGAAAACCACCACCAAGAATTAATGGAACCGTCATGAGTAGTAAAAATGGCAATATGATTAGATATCTTTTTACAAGTAATAGGATAGAAATTCCCATCGCTAATGATCCGATAAAAGCAATTGCATACGCAATCAAGGCGATTGATGGTGTTTGTAAACTGATAACACCAAAAATAAAGATGACAACTGCCACTAATTTTGCCCGAGCTTCCCATGAAATTGCCCAAGCTGAAATGCCGTCTAATTCTGACTGAATATCCCCTTGTGTTTTTGCCAATGTACTCACCGTCCTTTTTTAGCAAATAGACTAGGTCGGGCTGTGTAAAGATATTTCACAGAAAACCCAGTTAAAAAACCTTCTAAAATGGCAAGTGGTAAATAAGCAACTAACAATAAATTAACCACTGAAAATGTCCCTTCTCCGTAACGTTGATCTGAGAAAAGTAGTAAGAACATTAGTAAAATGACCCCACCACAAATTGCCAAAAAACCAGCAAAAAATCCTTTTAGAAAAGGCGATATTTTATGAAAGAAAGTAGAAAGTCCATAGACTGCTAAAGCAGGAATTGACATGAGTAAAGTATTAGCTCCTAATGTACTTAAGCCACCATGCTGAAATAAGGTTGCTTGGAGTACAAGCCCAATGAATATCCCTAAAGGAGCTCTACGACCAAGGACTAAACCTAGGAAACCACCTAAGAGTGGGTGGACTGAGGCAGGTCCAATTGGGATGTTAATAAGTGAGGATACAAAGAACGCTCCTGTGAGTAAGCTGATTTTTGGCACTTCCTCTTCTTTTATTCCTTTAATTGAATAGGCGACTAACCCAATAGCTGCAGCTGATGTCGCAACTGCCATAGAAACATTAAGCACCCCATCTGCAATATGCATAATTCTCCCACTCCTTCCCCTACTATTTTTATGGTTCCTATTGAGGGAATATGCTTTAAGGTGTCTGACACCAAAAAAGAACAAAAAACAAAAAAAGTCCACGCCAGGTGGACTTTTGCAACTAAAGGATTCTAAAGATAAATGGGAAACGGTAATATTCTCCGTCGTAGGCTTTAATGGCTGCAACAATTGTAAAAATAAACGCTGCAATACCAACAATAGCAAGTAAGAATGCTCCGATAATTACAATAATTAGAATGCCGCTAATAATAAAGTAAACTGTGTATGAGATCAAAAAGTTAAAATATTCTCTGCCGTGATGGTCAATGAAGTCTGACTCATCCTTTTTCAAGAGCCAAATGACAAGTGGACCAATGAACGTTGTAAAAAAACTAATAACATAAATCAACATGGCGAGGGTACGATCATCTTTTTCAACCAAGGTATTCACCTCCTTTAGATATTATTTGATATAATAGAGAATACTTGAGTGAATTACCAAATGTTAATAACCTTCACTATACTATACGAAAAAATAAGGAATGAGTTTCATGAGTATACTTTCTGTTGAAAATTTATATAAAACCTATGGTGACAAAACGCTTTTTGACCAGTTATCATTTACAATTCTGAAAAGGACCGCATTGGTCTAATCGGAGTTAATGGTACAGGTAAATCAACATTGTTAAAAATCATTGCTGGGCTCGAGTCAAAGGATAACGGCAAAATTATCCATGCAAATCAGTTTCATATTGAATATTTGCCTCAACAGCCAGAGTTAGACAATTCGTTAACTGTTCTTGAACAAATTTATTACGGAGATTCGGCAATTATGCTTGCAATGCGAGAATATGAAAAGGCATTAGCGGAATTAGAAAAAAATCCAGCCGATGAAAAGCTACAGACACGCCTTTTTCAACGTCAACAAAAAATGGACGAGTTGGATGCATGGGAAGCAAATACGGTTGCAAAAACAGTCTTAACGAGGTTGGGGATTACTGATTTCACGAAAAATGTGAGTCTCTTATCAGGTGGGCAAAAAAAGCGGGTTGCGATTGCCAAAGCATTAATTCAGCGGGCAGATCTGTTGATTTTAGATGAGCCAACGAACCATCTCGACAATGAAACGATTGAATGGTTGGAAGGTTTCTTGTCTCAATATAAAGGGGCATTGATGCTTGTTACCCATGATCGTTACTTTTTAAATCGTGTTACTAATCAGATTTTTGAATTAGATGGTGGTCAGCTTTACACCTATGAAGGAAATTATGAGATATTTTAGAGAAAAAAGCCGAACGTGAATTAGTAGCGGAACAAAACGAAGATAAACGTCAAAATATTTTACGTCGTGAATTAGCTTGGCTACGTCGTGGCGCCAAGGCTAGGACAACTAAGCAAAAAGCGCGTATTCAGCGTGTCGAAGAAATTCAAAATCAAAAAGCTCCAACTACACATCAAAATGTAGAATTTTCGATCGGTTCCCAACGCTTGGGGGATAAAGTGATTGAGGTTGAGCGAATCTCAAAAACCTTGGGTGGATTAAAATTGTTTCAAGACTTTAGCTATCTAGTCGTTCCAGGGGAGCGACTTGGAATTATCGGACCAAATGGAAGTGGAAAGACGACACTCTTAAATATTTTAGCAGGCCGGATGAAAGTTGATAGCGGGGTAATTGAAGTCGGTGAGACTGTAAAAGTTGGCTATTACACACAGGGTGATGAGGAGATGAATGGCGATTTAAGGGTTGTCGAATTCATCAAAGAAGTAGCTGAAGTTGTTCATACGACGGGAGGACAAACGATTACTGCCGAGCAAATGCTCGAACGCTTTTTATTCTCACGGCCGATGCAATGGACATATATCCGTAGACTTTCAGGTGGGGAGCGACGTCGTCTATACTTATTAAAAATATTGATGTCAGAGCCTAACGTCTTATTTTTAGATGAACCTACCAACGATTTAGATATTCAAACATTAAGTATTTTAGAAGACTATTTAGATCAATTTCCAGGTGTAGTTATTACTGTATCACATGATCGCTATTTTTTAGATCGAGTCGTCGATCGTCTCCTTGTTTTTCAGGATGGTAAAATTAGTCGCTTTCAAGGAAGTTATTCTGATTTTATGGAAGAAGAAAAAGAGAAGCGTGAGTTAGAAGCAAGTATTAACGTACCTGCAGCAAAACAGGAGCAACAGCCCCGTAAAGAAAAAAAGAAAAAGTTATCTTATAAAGAACAGCAGGAATGGAACCAAATTGAAGACAGGATTGCAGCTCTTGAGGAAAAGAAGGAATTGCTTGAGACCGAAATTGTAGCTGCAGGAAGCGATATTGGTAAAATTAATGAATTGTTTGCTAAGCAAAAGCAGGTAGAAGCGGACCTTGAAGCAGCGATGGAACGCTGGGAAGAGCTATCTTTATTAATTGAGGAAATTGAGAACAACTAATAATTGGGGATCTAACTTTTGTTAGGTCCTTTGCTATTGGAAAGAACCACTTCTAGATTTTAGCAGGCAATTGTTTTACACTTATATGGGAAGTGGTCTAATTAGGCCAATTGGTAAGGAGTGGAGTTATTGAAACAATACCTAACGATAAAAGATATGGAGAGAATATGCCAAGAGATTAACAAGAAGCATATTCCTGATGATAGTAGATTTATGCAAGCAATCGATGATCAGTATGATGAATATGGTGATGCAGATCTTGATTTGTTTGTTACTACGGCATTTAAGCGAATGTTAGCAGTATTAGATCACGAGATTACGATAATTGAAACAAAGGTAGGGATTGAGTCGAGTTGCCAATCAGGTTGTGCCCACTGTTGTTATTTTCCAGTAATTCTAACAAGAATGGAAGCTAAACTGATTGCCGAGTATATAGAACATTTACCTAAAGAAGAGCACGCGAAGGTACTAGAGCATTTAGGAAATTATTACGCAAATGCAGATTTACAAGTGGTAGACGAACTCGACTTTCAAGCAGATCCTTATTACAAAGAAAAATATATAACTAAGCATATCCCATGCCCATTACTAGATCAAACAACGAATTCGTGTTTGGCCTATGAAGTACGGCCGGTGGCTTGTCGTACCCATTTCAATTATTGTCATCCTCAAGTTTGTGCTGATCAGCCAATCCCGGATGAAGTGTTTAGTTATGAATTTTTATATGAATATTATATGTATGCGTTAGTGAACACCATCCAAGAGGCTGTTTTAGAAGAGGGACACGCTTCTATTAAGCTACCAGGTGATGTTTATGAAGCCGATTATTTGATTAAACTATTAAAAAAAGGATTGATACGGTAACTTAGGAGAGGGAGGCTAGTAACGTGACAATTGATATCGTAATTGCTATATTGGCTATTTTTATTTTTCGTGAGCTTGTAAAAACCAAAGGTGAACTAAAGGAAATCAAGGAATACGTCAAGAAAATTTCCGAAAAGGAATAATGGAGTGAAGCGTTATGAAGAGAAATGAAACGTGTCTATGTGGCAGTGGGAAAAAGTACAAGCATTGCTGTGCAGCTGCGAAACCAGCAGAAATTCACCAATTAGTAGAAGGGGATTTCTTCGAGTTGCAACAGGACATTTATGATTTTTCAACTAATAACTATGAGGAAGAGATCAACGGATGTATTAATGATGTCTTTGGTGAAGTGTTCATTGAAGATGAGGAACAATTTGAACGAGCTGGGTTCCTCTTGGTGCTGTGGGTAATCTTTTCTCTACCGATCGCAGAAAACGGACAAACAATACTAGAAACATATATTAAAAAGCGTAGTAAACGCATTAAACGGCCGGCACTGAAAGAAGCAATAATTAATTGGCAAAGTGCGGTGCCATCCATCTATAAAGTAATCAAGGATGAACAAGATGTGATTGAAGTAGTCGATATTTTCACAAATGAGGCTAAGCACATTCAGGTGGGAGGCCTAAGTGACGAAAACAGAACTCTTTCAATAGAGGGTAGCTACGTAATGGGTACTGTCATTGAATATCGGAATCGTGCTTTCTTCTTTGCAACTTTTTACCCAATCAATAATCCTGTTATCATTGAAGAGGTAAAAGGACTTTATAACCTCCATGCAAGTGAATTCACACCGCAAAAATTCCTGGATGAATTTTATCCTGAGGTGGTGGAGTTAGTTTTTGGGACGCCATTCAGTTTAGAAGACATTCCCTGGGATACCGATCAGCAAAAGCAGGTCATTGAACTGGTAAGAGCAAAGCTTAACTATCCTAAGGATGTTCTAAAGCCGATTGAAGGGATTGCTGTTACTTTATGGAAAATCTATTGTGAAAAAACCGGGGCAAATATTCGTAGTATTTCAAACTATGCTGCTGCGCTTCATTATCATGCTAGCTTCTTTTCATTGTTTTTCGGTGAGGATGAAATTTCTAAAGATGAATTAACGAAGCTGTATAATGTGAAGAGGCGTGCACTTACTGACACCATCAACAAGTTAGACGAAATATTAGAAGATGATATTGATCAGATGATTGATGAAATGACGTTTGGATTTGAAGACGATGAGTTTGATGATGAAGACGATGATGACTTTGTTTTTGGTTTTGGCGATGACTTTGATGAAGACGATGAGGATGAATTTGACGACGACGACTTTGAAGTAGATTTTGATAGCCTTTTTCTTGAGGAAACAACATCGAAACCAATCATTGATGAACTAGCGAAAAAACGTGCTGAGAAACAGAAACTAAAAAAATAAGAATAGGCTGTCGCAGTGTAAGCGACAGCCTATTCTTATTTTGTTATGGAAACTAGTAAGCACCTTTTTATAACTCCATAAACTCTGGTAGGGGATCATGAAACTTACTCCACTCACCATCCATTTCTTCATCGGTTAATAAACAGGCATTTAATTTGCTAACGATGTCTTCCTTATTAAAGCGTATCCCGATCAATACTAACTCTGTAATTCGGTCACCGTACTTAGGATCCCACAATTCTTTTAATTCTGGCTCTTCTTGTAAAGTAGCTTCTTGTTCTTCCGTTGGCAGAGAAGCAACCCAGTACCCAGCAGGTTCGAAGGATACTGAGGGACCTGCTTGACTCATTAAGGCAATGATGTTGTTTCTAGTTGCTAACCAAATTAACCCCTTAGCACGGACAATCTCCTTTGGCCACTGTTCAATCCATTGGAGGAGGCGCTCAGGGTGAAATGGTTTGCGTGCTCGGTACACAAAAGAAGAGATCCCGTATTCTTCAGTTTCAGGAACATGTTCATGCTGTAATTCTTGTAACCAACCAGCAGATTGACTTGCTTCCTCTAGATTAAATAAACCAGTATTTAAAATATCATTGGCATAAACTTGAGCATGGGAAGAGCGGATAAATTTTGCTCTCGGCTGTAATTTTCGTAGGATCCCTTCTAACACATCCAAGTTCTCCTTACTTACCAAATCACATTTGTTAATGATTAACACATCGCAAAATTCAATCTGATCAATCAGTAGATCAACAATCTCACGTTCATCTTCCTCATTAGCGGCTTGCTTACGGTCCATTAGTGTTTCTCCTGATGAGAAGTCATGCCAAAAACGATTGGCGTCAACAACAGTAACCATCGTATCTAAACGACAATAGTCGGTAAGATCAATTCCACTTTCTTCATCAACATATGAGAAGGTTTGTGCGATGGGCAAGGGTTCACCTATGCCAGTTGATTCAATGAGAATGTAATCGTATTTGTGTTCGTCAGCTAGTCGTTTCACTTCGACTAACAGATCTTCTCGGAGCGTACAACAAATGCAACCATTAGACATTTCGACGAGTTTTTCATCAATACGGGAAATAGCAGAGCCTTCTTTAATAAGATTAGAATCTATATTTACTTCGCTCAAATCGTTAACAATAACTGCAACCTTTAGACCTTCGCGGTTATTTAAAACGTTATTTAAAATTGTTGTTTTACCTGAGCCAAGATAGCCAGTTAAAACTGTGACTGGAATCCGATGATCTGTCATAGAGGATCAACTACTTTCTATCAAAATCGTAATTATTACGTTTTACATTTTACCATATAGTAAGTTTTTCATCAAACTTGCATTTTTTCTATTTCGTTTGTATAGTGTCTAAATAGTAATGATTTCGTTTTATAAAAGGAGATTATCAGCATGAAAAAATGGCTCATCATCGGGGGCGGAATCCAAGGTTGTACAATGGCAAGCTATTTAAGAAAGAGATTAGGTATAAATGAAACTGAGATGACAATTGTTGACTTAAAAGATAAGCCATTAATGAATTGGCGATTGTTCACAAAAAGAGTAGGAATGTCGTATTTACGATCACCATCGATCCATCATTTAGATCCAAGCCCATTTGCACTTGAGAAATTTGCAAAACAAAATGGTTGTAAGGATCATCTGCACTTTCATGCACCATACGATCGTCCAGATTTACAACTATTTAATCAACATTGTGATGAAATTTTCGAACAAATTGATATTGAAAAAAGTTGGGTTCAAGGTCGTGTTGTAGCGCTAACTAAATCTAATCATCATTGGATTGTAACGTTAGCAGATGGTACTGACTTTCATGCGGAAAATGTTGTGATTGCGATTGGATTAAGTGAGCAGCTAAATTGGCCAGAGTGGGCAAAAGAAGGGAAAAAGTCCGGTGCGAATATTGCTCATGTATTTGATGATAAGGAACCAACAATTACTGATTCTGTTGTGATCGTAGGTGGAGGAATAAGCGCAGCTCATGCAGCGCTCCAATGGAGCAAACTACGACCAAATAAAGTGACCTTGCTACCCCGTCATCCTTTAACTGTTCATCAATTTGACTCTGATCCGGGTTGGTTAGGACCTAAGTATATGAACAAGTTTAGCAAAATTGGTTGTTATGAGGAGCGGAGAAAAGTTATTAAAACTGCCCGCCATCCAGGCTCTTTACCTTCAGAATTGAAAACTGAGATTGAAAGACACAGAAAACTAGGAACCTTACAAGTGAAAATAGATGAAGTAATTGAAATTCAACGGGATACGTTATTGTTGAAATCAGGAGGGGACTTAACAACAAGTGGGATCTTATTAGCTACTGGTTTTGAACAAAAGCCGCCTGGTATGGATTGGTTACAAACGCTTATTCAAACCTATTGCTTACCATGTGCATCCTGCGGGTACCCTATTCCTAAGCCATCGTTAGAATGGGAGGAGGGACTTTATTTGCTGGGAGCTTTAGCAGAACTACAATTAGGGCCAGTTGCTAGAAATATTTCAGGAGCAAGAAGAGGGGCAGAACGAATTATCTCGTCGTTTTAAAAGGCTCTTTTCTAAAAGCTCTTTTCGTAAACATTGTCGCTTTTTAATGATAAATAATTAAAAAATTCCTTAGATGAAGATATCACTCAATAAATTGAGTAAGAAAAGAGCGCTACTTGCTAAATAAGTTGTGAAATCTTAGTATTTTTGTGTGAAAATCTGGCTTTTGGGATTTTTACGAAAGCAACAAACTTTGCGAAAACAGCCGTCTTAAAACATTATTGCTTTTTAACCTAAATATATTGGAGAATTTTTAGATGGAGATTTCACCCAATAAGTTAATAGTATGTATGTTAAAAATCCATATTTTGTAATTTTATTTTTACGAAACAGCCTTTTAAAAATTAGTTCATAAAATGTGACTGTTTTCATAGCGGTATCTTTTGGAAGTAATGTATCTTAGTAAGAAAAGCGCAAGCGCCCTGATAAGCCCCGACTAGCAAATGTTCTTCGAGAAAAAAAGTGTGCTCTTTCACTTTTATTCTCGAAGGTTATTTGACCGGTGAAGCTAGACAGTTATTACATTGAAATTTTATACATTCTTATATAGTAAAAAAGGAGGCCTCTTTTGGCCTCCGCTATGAAAGAATTATAATGGAAAGAAGGAAAGCTAATGTCAAAGAAAAGAAGTCTCCCTAAATTATTAACAGCATTTATTGTTGCACTGTTATTTATTATTGGATTGTTTATTTTTTAAGTCTATGGAGCATGCCTTAAAAAAAGTCGAAAAGTGCAGGTGCTTTTGCTGGGATTGCTTTTTCAAGTAATGTTATTTCTGTTTCTTTACCCGAGATTGCATCGAACTTAAGCAGTGTTGTTGGAGTTTGATAGTTTAGTAACATCGTTGTTAAGCTTTGAATCGAGCAAGAAATTCCTCGTTTTGGAGGGTGAATACATGAGGACCCTTCTTTCGTCATTTGAAACTTTCTCACTTCGTCTTTAGTAACAAAGTAAGTTCCTGTATTCCATTCGCAAAATTGGTCTTCGATATGAAGCACGATCGTCTCATCTTCGCCTAAGTGAAATGGATACAATGAGAGAAAAGGCTCTACATCAACAATCCGTGCCATGAAGTAAGCCTCTAGTTTTTGATCGACTAGTGGGTTATCAATAAAAACAAAGCAGGGTCATGAGCGGAAGTTGAATATTCAACAGTTTCAACCATCGAGTCATGGTTTGAAATAAAGTGCCAAAGAGATTTCCAAGCTTCGGTGGTTAAATAAGTCAATTCATATACTATCATCTTTCGTTGTTTGACATCATAGGCAATATAACCTTGAGCTTCCCCTTGTTGGTCAAAATAAACTGCACATTGACCTTTCATATTAGGGAAGAGTCGTTTCTCCCACCAGTTTTTGTCACGCACTAACATTCCGTTAAAATTTAATGCAAAACGGTGATAAATTGAATTTAGTAGATGAACTTCCGGTTTCACACGGCGAATCGAACCCAAACCTCGTTGAAAGTCAGGAAATTGGTCTTTTTTAACAGTGACTTTTTTTCTGTCAGTAAATAGCTCCCATCCATACTTTCGGTAAAATGGAATTGAAAATGGAAACAAGTAAGAAATCGTTTGACCTTTTTTTTTCATTTCCTCTAAGCTTTTCTTCAGTAATGTTTTTACTAAACCGCCTCTACGGTGCTCTGGCCAGGTGACGACACCTGAGACAGCACCCATCTTAAATTCCTGTCCTTGAATATAAGTTTTAAAAGGAAGCACAGTTACTTTCGAAATAATTAATTCATTTTCTTCGATAACCCATGTATCTTCAGGATCAATCATTTCTTTCCGAATGCTTCGTTGTTCTTCAGTTAACTCTAATTGAAAGGCAAATTCAGACATAGAAATGCTAAAATCTATTTCTTCCGAAGTTAATTTTCGGATCTTCATAGCAGCTCACCCCACATAAATTTGTGAAAACAGTACTTATAATTTCGCCATTTGTAAAAATAATCCTTTATTAGCAATAATGAAAACGGTTTAAAAACGGTCAAAGTTTGTTCACTGTTTCACAAACTTTTCTATGCTACAATAAAGTCAAGAAAAGAAAAGGAGTTGAGCTAAATGATCTTATGTCAATGGAAAGACTTCTCAACAGATACAGAAACATACTCACAACAAATGTTTGAAGAACTTGTTGGAGATGAATTTGAAGCGATGATGTTCGAAGAGGGAAAAGAAATTCCTGCCTATATTTGGACTGTGAATTATGTTTGTATTATTAAGTCCAATTCAAAGTTGTACAATGATATCTCGATAACAAAAATTCAAAGAAACCCTGTTTGTGAATAATAAAAATTTTTTTGTGGAGTTATGCTCAACACTTCACAATCTATAGGAGGTTTTACGATGGCGGTAGTAGAGAAAGAAATGAAAAAACAAGATGATGTATCAAAAATGATTATGTCTTTAGTAGAAAATGGGCAAGTGGCATTAAAAGAGTTTTTAAGTTTTGATCAAGAAACAGTCGATACCATTGTGAAGGAAATGGCGTTAGCTGGCCTTGATCAGCACATGCCATTAGCAAAACTCGCCATTGAAGAAACAAAGCGTGGCGTCTACGAGGACAAAATCATCAAGAATATGTTCGCAACAGAATACGTGTACCACAACATTAAGTACGACAAAACAGTTGGAGTCATTGACGATAATGAACATGAGGGTGTTGTTCAAATTGCCGAGCCAGTTGGGGTTGTGGCAGGTGTTACGCCGGTAACGAATCCAACATCGACGACGATGTTTAAAGCATTAATTGCAATGAAAACAAGAAACCCAATTATTTTTGCCTTTCATCCGTCTGCTCAAAAATGTAGCAGTGAAGCAGCACGAATTGTAAGAGATGCAGCGATTAAAGCAGGAGCGCCAAAGCATTGTATTCAATGGATCGAAGCGCCTTCTATTGAGGCGACGCAACAGTTAATGAATCATCCAGGCGTTGCACTTGTTCTTGCGACTGGTGGAGCGGGAATGGTGAAATCAGCATATAGTACTGGAAAACCAGCCTTAGGTGTTGGTCCAGGAAATGTTCCTTGTTATATCGAAAAAACAGCGATTTTGAAACGTGCTGTAAATGACTTAATTCTCTCAAAAACCTTTGATAACGGGATGATTTGCGCCTCTGAACAAGCAGCGATTGTTGATCAAGAGATATATGAAGAAGTAAAAGAAGAAATGAAAGCAAACAACTGCCATTTTCTAAGTGAAGCAGAAAAGGCGAAGGTTGAAAAGCTAGTAATAAGTGAGAAAACATGTGCGGTAAATCCTGATATCGTTGGGAAATCTCCCTACTATATTGCAAAACTTGCAGGAGTGAAAGTGCCTGAAGATACAAAAATCTTAATTGCCGAACTAACAGGTGTTGGTCCAGAGTTCCCGTTATCTAGAGAAAAATTAAGTCCAGTTCTTGCATTCTATAAAGCAACTACTACAGAAGAAGGCTTAACTCTTGCAGAAGAAATGCTAGAGTTTGGTGGTCTAGGTCACTCGGCGGTTATCCACTCAAACGATGATGCGGTTATTACCGAATTTGGCAAACGTATGAAGGCAGGACGTTTAATTGTGAACGCACCGTCAAGTCAGGGAGCTATCGGCGATATTTACAATGCATTTATGCCTTCGTTAACTTTAGGTTGTGGTTCATACGGTCGTAATTCAGTTTCCTCAAACGTTAGTGCAGTTCATTTGTTAAATATTAAACGGTTAGCGAGAAGGAATACAAATATGCAATGGTTTAAAGTTCCACCAAAAATCTATTTCGAGAAACACTCTACACAATATCTATCAAAAATGCCGAACATCTCAAAAGCAATTATTGTCACTGACCCAGGGATGGTAAAGCTAGGCTATGTTGACAAAGTTCTTTATTATTTAAGAAAACGTGCAGACTATGTTCATTGTGAGATATTCGCGGATGTTGAGCCAGATCCATCAATTGAAACGGTAATGAAAGGTGCAGAAATGATGCACAACTTCCAACCAGATGTTGTAATCGCTTTAGGTGGGGGTTCCGCGATGGATGCAGCTAAGGGAATGTGGTTATTTTATGAGCATCCAGAAACTGATTTTAACGGCTTAAAACAAAAGTTTTTAGATATCCGTAAGCGAGTGTTTAAATATCCAAGTCTCGGTGGAAAGGCACAATTTGTAGCAATTCCAACTACTTCTGGAACAGGTTCTGAAGTTACATCTTTTTCAGTAATTACGGACAAAGAAAATAATGTAAAGTATCCATTAGCAGATTATGAGTTAACACCAGATGTCGCCATAATTGATCCGCAATTTGTAATGACTGTTCCAAAGCATGTGACTGCCGACACTGGAATGGATGTATTAACCCATGCGATTGAGGCGTATGTATCAATAATGGCCAATGACTATACGGACGGGCTTGCGATGAAAGCTATTCAATTGGTATTTAAGCACTTGCCGACTGCTTATCGAAATGGCAGTGATGAAGTTGCTCGCGAAAAAATGCATAATGCTTCGACAATTGCAGGAATGGCGTTTGCTAATGCATTCTTAGGAATTAATCATAGCTTAGCACACAAACTAGGAGCTGAATTTCATATTCCACATGGACGTGCAAACACGATCTTAATGCCGCATGTCATTCGCTACAATGCAACGAAACCGAAGAAGTTCACAGCCTTCCCTAAATACGAGCATTTCATCGCTGATGAGCGTTATGCTGAGATTGCTAGAATGCTTGGTTTACCTTCTAGAACGACAGAAGAGGGTGTTGAAAGCTTAATCCAGGCAATCATTAAATTAGCCAAAGAATTAGACATTCCAATGAGCATTCAGGCTTGTGGAGTCACGCAAAAGGACTTTGAAGCAAAAGTTGGTCAGCTTTCGGATCGAGCTTTTGAAGATCAGTGTACAACAGCAAATCCAAAGCTACCATTAGTTACAGAATTAGCAGACATTTACCGCAAGGCTTTTATAGGGGTATAACAAAATGAAGTCAATCTTTAGGTAATTGAAACTAAGGGTTGGCTTTTTTTGTTGTTATAAAGAAGCTTCCCGAGTAGTATTTGTGCATATATTTTTAATAAAACCTGCTGACAAACTATTGTTCTAGATGAATTAATCATTTTTGTACTAAGTCAATACTTAAAAAAAATATTACCAAAAAAAGCGTTTTCTTTTGAAAAACAATTAACACTATGATAATGTTGTTAACGTAAAATAGTTATAATAGTGTAATTTTTTGTTAGTAAATGAGCAATGTATATGTATGTTAATGAATTTCATCATTCATTACTTTTGCCATTAAGTTGTTGCGTAAAGGTATTTTGAAATTCAATCATGTATGTTTAAAAATTTGGAGGGTTTCTGGGATGGGAAGAACATTTAATAGCAACGAAGATCCTTGGCAAAGCTTTTCAGGTCCGAATTTAGCCTATCTTATGGATGTTTACGATTTGTATCTAAAGGATGCAAATCAGGTAGATGAGGAATTAAGAACTTTATTTGATAAATGGGGTCCGCCTCTATCATTGAATGCGAATGAAGAGAGTCCACAATTAGCCGAAGCAATTAAGAGCACAGATATCAGGAAAGTAGTTTCTGCTACGAAATTAGCTGACCATATCCGTCAATTCGGGCACTTATATGCTGATTTAGATCCAATTCATAAGGAACGTAAAAAGCTGGAATTAAACTTGGCAGATTTCGAACTAACAAGAATGGATTTAGAGAAGTTACCCGCAGACATCATTTGTGCCGTTGCTCCAACGCGATTAAATAATGCTTATGAAGCAATTCTATATTTAAAAGATTGTTATACAAAAACAATAGGTTTTGAGTTAAGTCATGTTCATAAGGACAATGAAAAACAATGGTTAACTGAAAAAATTGAAACAGGTGCCCTGTATCATAATTTTTCTACCGATAAGAAATTAAACCTTCTCAAGAAGTTAACAGAAGTTGAGGAATTTGAAAACTTCCTCCAACGGACATTCGTTGGACAAAAGCGGTTTTCTGTAGAAGGGTTAGATTCTCTTATTCCAATGCTCCAGGAAGTCATTCAACAATCGGTTCAAGACGGTGTCACAAATGTAATGATTGGTATGGCACACCGTGGTAGGTTAAGTGTTCTCGCTCATGTACTAAACAAACCATATGAGAAGATTTTTGCTGAATTCCAGCAAGCGCCAAATAGAGAACTTGTTCCTTCAGAAGGTTCGACAGGAATTAACTTCGGATGGACTGGAGATGTAAAGTATCATCTAGGTGCAGATTTAGAAGTCCAAAAAAAGCTAAAGTGACATTGGCGAATAACCCAAGTCACCTAGAATTTGTTGCACCGATTGTGCAAGGCTTTACGAGAGCGGTTCAGGATGATCGTTCAACAAAAGGATATCCTGTTCAAGACACATCTAAAGCTTATTCCATTATTATACACGGTGATGCTGCGTTCCCAGGACAAGGAATTGTCTCAGAAACATTGAATTTAAGTCGCCTTAAAGGATATTCAATTGGCGGTAGTATTCATTTAATTGCAAATAATAATATTGGTTTTACGACAGATAGTAGTGACTCAAGATCTACGCTATATGCTAGTGACTTAGCTAAAGGATTTGAGGTACCAATTATTCATGTAAATGCTGATGATCCAGAAGCGTGTCTATCGGCAATTTTGTTCGCCTTTGAATATCGTAAAACGTTTAAGCAAGATTTTATCATCGATCTAATCGGTTACCGTCGTTACGGTCATAATGAAATGGATGAACCGGCAACAACTCAACCGAAAATGTATGACATTATTCGTCAGCATCCAACGGTAAAAACAATTTATAAAAATACATTAGTGAACCAAGGTCTATTAAAAGAAGACTTTAAAGAATACGAACAAGACGCAAAACAACAGCTTCAGGAAAGTTATGAAACTGTGAAGAAGCTTGGGAATGAAAAGGTGGCAAATATCAAACGATCTGGAAATGTCATTTTCCCATTCGATGATATCGAAACAAAAGCATCGAAAGAGCTTCTTAATGAGATTAACGAACAACTACTTCAATGGCCGAAAGAATTCTCAGTGTTTCCTAAGTTAGGTAACATTCTAAGTAGGAGAAAAACGGCTTTAGGTGATGAGGGTAAAATCGATTGGGGATTAGCTGAAACGTTAGCTTTTGCTACGATTTTACATGATGGAACGCCAATTAGGTTAACGGGTCAAGACTCAGAGCGCGGAACATTTGCGCAACGACACGTGGTTTTAAATGACTATAAAACAGGAAAGAAATTTTCACCACTGCATCTACTGAACACAAGCAACGCATCTTTTGCTGTTCATAATAGTCCGTTATCAGAAATGGCAGTTGTCGGCTATGATTACGGCTACAATGTCATTGCTGAAGAGACACTCGTTCTATGGGAGGCTCAATACGGTGATTTTGCGAATGGAGCCCAAGTATTATTTGACCAATTTATTGCTGCTGGAAGAGCCAAGTGGGAGCAAAAGTCTGGTTTAGTAGTGCTATTGCCACATGGATATGAGGGGCAAGGCCCAGAGCATTCTAGTGCAAGGTTGGAACGTTTCTTACAATTAGCTGCAGAGAATAACTGGACTGTTGGAAACTTAACGAGTTCTGCGCAATACTTCCATATTCTTAGAAGGCAAGCCGCGACTTTAGGAAAGGATTTTGTACGTCCGCTCGTTCTAATGACACCAAAAAGTTTACTACGTCACCGCTTAACAGCTTCTACTGGTTTGGAATTAGCAGAAGGAAAGTTCCAACCGATTATAGAGGATGAGGTTTCTACACAAACGGAAGCTGTGAAACGTCTTGTATTATGTAGCGGGAAAATTGCGATTGATCTCAAGGAGACATTAATGGAACAACCGTCTAATACTGATTGGCTTCATATTGTCAGGGTGGAGGAACTCTATCCCTTCCCGAAAGAAAAGATCAAAGAGGTTATTTCCCGTTTCCCAGCACTAGAAGAGATTGCTTGGGTTCAAGAAGAACCACAAAATATGGGGGCATGGTCATACATGAATTTAAAAATTCGTGCCGCTGCTCCTGAAAATATGAAGATTCGCTATATTGGTCGACCATACCGTTCAAGTCCAGCTGAAGGAGATCCTACAGCCCATAAATTAGAGCAAAAAAGAATTATAGCTGAAACGTTAAAGGGAGGGCATCAAGGATGATAGAAATCATTGTTCCACAACTTGCAGAATCCGTTACGGAAGGAACAATTGCCGCTTGGTTAAAACAGCCAGGAGATAGAATTAACGCTGGTGATTATATCGTTGAGCTAGAAACTGATAAAGTAAATGTTGAGATTAATGCTGAAACTTCTGGGTTCCTGAAGGAAGTGTTGAAGCAACCTGGTGATACTGTTCAGGTAGGCGAGGTCATCGCGTATATCGTTGAAAGTGAAGAAACTACTGCTAACCTTGAGCCGAAAGCTGTTGAAGAAGTTAAGGAAGTGAAAGAAGCTCCTAAGGCATTAGATGAGTTAGCTAAACAGGAAGGTAGACCGCTGGCATTCCCTGCAGCGCGAAAGCTGGCACGTGAAAAGGGGATTGACTTAGGGGCAGTTGCAACTAATGATCCGCTTGGAAGAGTTAGAAAACAGGATGTAGAGTCTTATAAAGCTCCTACACCTCAACCATCAGCTCCAGCCCCCGTAGCGAAACAAGAGGAAGCCGTGAAACCGTTGAACGTTAGTTCGTCTAAACCGGTTGAAAGAATGAAGATGTCACGACGTCGCCAAACAATTGCCAAGCGCTTAGTTGAGGCACAACAAACAGCTGCAATGTTGACGACTTATAACGAAGTTGATATGTCAGCTTTATTAGACTTACGCAAACGCCGTAAAGATCAATTTTTTGAACAAAATGGCGTGAAACTTGGCTTTATGTCATTCTTTACAAAAGCATGTATCATTGCTTTGAAAAAGTTCCCATTAGTAAACGCGGAAATTCAAGGTGACGAAATTGTTTTGAAAAAATTCTATGACATTGGTGTTGCGGTATCAACTGACGAAGGCTTAGTTGTTCCAGTTGTCAGAGAAGCAGACCGCTTAGGTTTTGCTGAAATTGAGCGTGAAATTGGTGACCTTGCGAAAAAAGCTAGAGATAATAAACTTAAGCTTGATGATCTTCAAGGTGGTACATTTACAATTACAAACGGTGGTGTATTTGGATCGTTATGGTCAACACCAATCCTTAATGCTCCTCAAGTAGGAATATTGGGGATGCACAAAATTCAAATGCGTCCTGTTGCAATTGATGATGATCATTTTGAAAATCGACCAATGATGTACCTTGCTCTATCATATGATCACCGTATTATTGATGGAAAAGAGGCAGTTGGTTTCTTAGTTAAGGTAAAAGAACTACTAGAGGACCCAGAATCACTGTTTCTAGGTTAAATATTTAAGGGGTCTGACCCCCACCGCTTTAAAGCGCTGGGGGTCAGACCCCTTTTTCCCTTTATTTCTTTTTTTAATCTAGCACTCCCAAAGTGGGGTGAATGTGGACCTCGATAGAACTTGATAGTTGATAGCGTGGGAAGTAAAGAACAATGTTGCCATCCCAGGTTGATAAATAGTAAGGTTGGTCTTTTTTTATGTTTAATTCGTCGGTGTTTACATTCTCAAATTTTTTATCGTATTTTAGCATTGTACGAATTTTTTCCTCTAGATTTTCAAGTTCCTTCTCTGAAATGAAATCGAGTAACTCCATGGCTCGCCCTTTACCCAAATCAAATGTAAGAAATGAAGACATGGCATATGGATGTGCTAATTCGTCTGAACTCCATTCAGTTCTAAACTGAATACTAATTAGCTTATCAATTTCATAGATAATCGAGCCTGTAACATTCCCATGCAAGCCTAGCTCGTTGTCATAAGAAGCGAGAACAGCCCTGTTTTGAATTAACATATTTAACTCGTCAATGCTACTACTTTCACCAATTCCTTTTAATTGTCCTTGAAAGTAAGGAATAACGACGCTAGCTCCGTTTACATCAATCAATTTCTTTTGCACAAAGTAGCGGTTCATATTTTTCATCGGGTCATAAACATATTCTCCGTTACCTGCGAGAACATATTCAAACTCTAATTGGTCACCGGAAAAATTAACGTATTGAACTGTCACAAAAAAATCGGGCTCAGCCAAACTACGTTCAACGTTGGTCACCTTCATGGTGGAAAGATCAACATTTTCTTTCACGTAAGTAAGTAGTTTCTCAACGATTTCCATTTTTTCATAGTCAGAAAAAAAGCCATGTTGTTCGATAATTCCTGCATCATTTCTTACTAAACCGTAGTGATAAGCTATGAAGACATTGGCCCCTTCTTCAGATACGCCAAAGTTAATGAGTGCCTCATGCATTTCTTTTAGAGTCGTGTTTTCACTTTTAAAATCTACGTCTGTTTCTACTTTTTCTTCTGCAATTACCGCATAGTCAGCTTTCTCGGAGGTCTTAGGAAGACTAGATTCAACTCCTGTGTTCTTATCAGATAAGAGTAGCTCGACAGGATTAATTAAGATAAGTAATAAGAGAACTGCAACCATTCCTAGCCGAAATTTCCAACTAGCCATTGATCTTCTTCGTTTTACTTCTTCAAACATCTTTTGATGTAAACTTTCTTCAAATTCTTTTCTCGGCGATATACTCGGTCGTTTTCGTAATGGTTCTAGAAAATCATCATTGGGCATCTTCATGGAACAAAAAGCCTCCTTCCGCATTTTTAGAAATGTATTTTTGTAGCTGCTTTAACGCGCGGTGGTAATCAACCTTCACTTTAGATTCCTTCCAATTCAAAATTTCGGCCGTTTCCTTTATGCTTAATTCTTTTAACCCACGTAAGATAACGACATTTCGAAAATCAGGTTTTAACTTCAATAACGCCCATTGAATCTGCTCCCATTCTTCGATACCTTCATATCTCCCTTCAGGATTGTCAAAGGTTGAAGGAGAAAGGCGCGAAAATAACTCGGGGAGATAGTGTTGAATTTTTCTCTTTCGAAAATAGTCGATGGTCGTATGACGAGCAATAGATAAAATCCATGTTTTCGCGGAAGAGTGACCTTGAAAAGAATGGAAGTTTTTCATCACTTTCATAAAAGTATCTTGAGTTAAATCTTCAGCCTCGGATTGGCTATTCGTAAAATACAAACAATATTGGTAAACATCGTCTAAATACTCATGATATAATTGCTGAATCGTTTCTTTATGATCATCGTACGGCAAAAAACTTTCCTCCTTTCAGTATCTTTTCACTATATAGTCGTTTAGCGCTGTAAAATGGTTTCAGTTCCTAAAAACAAAGTTCACTTTTTAATAAATAGGAAAATTACAGGGTAAGTTATGTATGTAAAAATAGTAGGAGGTGAAAGCATCATGGCAAGAAAGCCAAGACCGACAAAAGGGAATAGAGATACCGCGATTCCTGGTGAACCAAGCGTTAACCCAATGGGAGTATCCCCGGATCATGAATTCTCAACTGAGCCTTTAAGTAAAGGAGCTCTAAAGGCGAAAAAGAGTAATACAAAAATATAATTCAAATTTGCAGTATATAGAGAGGCCAGTCCTAATTTTCATTGGGACTGGCTTTGTTTGGAGATAAGAAATATAAATTACTTACGTGATGTTAAGTTCTTGGGCTTTTTTTTATGAAATTTGTCGTTCAAAAATCTCTAATTACTAGTATAATATAAGTTATTATTATTTTTGGAGGTCATTATGGTTCGAACAGTTATTTGGTTTGCTTACTTTTGGTATCGTTTAATTATTACATATCCAGCACTACTTAAGGCTAAAAAATTGTACAAAAATGGACAAACAAAAGAGATGGAACAGCTTATTTCAATACAGCAGAAAAATGGGCATATAGCCTTGTTAAACTGACAGGTTCTACAATTGAGGTAAGAGGAAGAGAAAATTTACCTGAGACAGGCCCTTTTGTCATTGTCAGTAATCATCAAGGGAATTTTGACATCCCAATCTTACTAGGTTTCTTAGAACGACCTATTGGCTTCATCTCAAAAGTTGAAGTGAAAAAGTTACCAATCGTTAGGGATTGGATGGTTTATATGAACTGCGTGTTCCTTGACCGTCAAGATCGTCGTCAAGCGATAAAGGCGATAAATCAAGGAGCTGAAAATATAAAAAAAGGTACGTCTATCGTTATTTTTCCAGAAGGAACTAGGAGTAAAGGAATGGAGATGAATCCTTTTAAGTCTGGTAGCTTTAAATTAGCGCAAAAAGCAGAGGCTACGATAGTTCCGATCGCCATTAATGGTTCATATAGGATAATGGAGAAAAACGGCAATCGCATAAAACCAGCAAAGGTTACTGTGACAATCTTACCTAATATTCAACCAGAAGTTTATCAACAGAAAGATTTGAAGGAACTTGCACTTGAAGTTCATGAGTTAATTAATAACGAGGTGAACTACCCGCCACTTAAATTCTAACGAATTTTGAAGTGGGGGCTTCTCGAATAATAGGTGCTTTTACTAGCCACCCAAATTGACCGAGCTATCCCCGCTGAACCAGCGGTTCGAAATTATAATCAACTAGGCTATTTCGTTTCTGAAAGTAGTCTTTTTCCTTCGTTTTCAATATTTTTTGCAGCATTTTCGTCACGGTCAGATTCATGACCACAAGAACACTTATATATTCTTTCTGAAAGTGATAGTTGTTCTTTGACTTCGCCACATCTTGAACACGTCTTTGAAGAAGGGAACCATTTATCAATCTTGATAAATGCCTTCCCTCGGTCCTCAAATTTGTACTTTAAGAATGTAGTGAACATACCCCAACCGTTATCTAGCACGCTTTTCCCAAATTTTAGAGCCTTTGACATGCCCTTCATATTAAGGTCTTCAACAACAACGGCATCGTAATTATTAGCTAAAGCATAACTCTTTTTATGAAGAAAATCACGACGTTGATTGGCGGTTTTTTCTTGTAGTTTCGCTATTTTCTTCTTTGTTTATACCAACGATTGGAGCCCTTTTTACGGCGTGACAAAACACGCTGTTCTTTGGCTAATTTTTCGAGAGATTGACGATAGAAGCGAGGGTAATTGGCTCTCTCACCATCACTTGTCACGTACAAATCAGTCATTGAAAAATCCAAACCAACAACGTTTTTCGGTTCGACTTTTCCACATTTTCTTCAAATTCAGTCAGAACAGATGCATAGACCTTTCCAGAACTAGTCATCGAAATTGTTACAGATTTCAATTGGTGTGTTACTGGTATTTCTCTGTGTTGTTTAAGTTTGACCCTTCTCATTTTAGGTAACTTGATATGACCTTCCAAAATTTCAATATTCCCGTTCACAACATTAGTTGTATATGTTTGTTTATGTTTTTTGCTCTTGAATTTTGGAAACTTTGCATTCTTTTTGAAGAAAGATTTATAGGCTTTGTCTAAGTTCATTTGAGCGTTTGCCAAAGAAAGGCTATCTACTTCTTTCAAAAATGGATATTCCTTTTTGTATTTAGCTGGCGTAGGATGTTTATGCTTCAATAATTCATCCTTATTCTCTTTGAACTGTTCGTAATTTTCGATTCTATCATTCAGCATTTTGTTGTACACAAAACGTACGCAACCAAAGGTTTTCTTCAATAGAGTCAACTGCTTTTCTGTTGGATATAATCGAAATTTGAATGCTTTGTTCTTTTTAGCCATAGCAAGTCACCCCTCGAACGTATGTTCTAGGGTTATTTTACTAAAACTATGTCTAGTTGTCTTTGTTTTGCTTTTTCTTTTCCAAAACAAATAAAAAAAAGAGCCATTCATCTCCCACCTACCGCTAACGCGCTTGAGGAAGGAGAATTCTGGCTATAAGTTGTTAAAAAAATAATATTAAAAAGCTTTGAGGCAAAGAACGTCTCAAAGCTTTTTAATATTGGGCTGTTTTCGGCAAAGTTTGTTGCTTTCAACACACGAATATAAAATTTCACTACTTAGTTAGTAAAGTAGTGCTCTTTTCTTACTAAATTTATTGAGTCTCTCCTTTCAAGAGATTTTTCCAATTATTTTAAGTTAAATAGCAACAAGTTTTTTTGTGCGACGAGTAACCGCAGGAGCAATGTTTTAGAAAAGAGCCTTATATTTTTAGAAAAGTTAAAAAATAAAAAGGGATTTCCACATCTATAGCTAATTATATTACTATAAGTTTAGATTTCTAGGAGGTTCACGATGATGACAGTAAAAGAAACGTTGAACATGCTTGCCCAAAAAATGAATGACCATTCAGAGGGCATTAAGGGAGTTAATACAGCCTATCAGTTTGATTTAAGTGGTGAAGAACAAGGTACCTTTCAAGTCATAATTAAAGATGAGCAGGTCCAAGTTTTTGATGAGGTAAAAAGAGAGCCAAATTGTACCCTTCAACTATCTGATCAAAATTTATTAAAATTAATTGCTGGGAACTTAAATCCTACAGTAGCGTATATGAGCGGTAAGCTGAAAATAAAGGGCGAATTAGGTTTGGCCTTAAAGCTGCAATCAATTTTAAAAAAATATGAATGATAAAAAGAAAGCATGCCAAATGGCATGCTTTCAATACTTTTATAACAATTTAAAAAATTAATTAAACGTTTGATTAATTCTTCTTTGAATAATCTACGTGCTTTTTATCTAATTTACTTTCAATTTTCTTTATCGCGTCTGGGTCACTTAGTAGCTGTTTTTTATTTTCCGCTACAAGTTCTTCAAATGATTTACCAAATATTTTACGCATATGCATCGTTCCTTTAAGTTGTATTTGACTCTTTCATTATAACGCATGTAAGTAGGTACTAACTTAATCAATTGTTACAATAATTTGAATTATCAGTAAAAAACTTTTCTTTCTGTCTATATCGTTATATTCACCTATGCAAAAAAAAAACATACTGTATACATATATTAGTTTTTGGATACTCAGTTTTGAAAGGTGAGTGTGTATACATGTATTACCATAACTATCTGCAAACGTCTTCCAAGGACATCTCGAATATGCTAACGTTGGTTATTGAAGTTGTTAGATTTGAAGCGATCACTGAATTGACCTTTGATTATTTGAAGGTGATTGCCCCTTCTAATGAAGATAGTAAGTTTCTACAAGCGATGCTAGATGATGAACGTGAGCACTTTGATGAATTAAAAAAAATATACTTTGCTTTAACAGGACAACAACCTGCCGGAGATCCACCAACTTTTGAAGTCCCAGAATCATATAGTAAAGGCATAAATGATTTGTTTCTCCAAAAATTAGAAATAATTGCGATTTATAAAAAGATCAGAAAATTATCTCCGTTTTTAGCTGTAAGAGAAAAAGTAGCCGATTTTATCCACGATGAATTAAGACATTTGCCAATGTTAAATCATATTCTCATCAACAAATATGACGGCGAAAGGTTTTATGATTATCGAACCATACCTAATCATTATCCACCAACATACTCATAAAAGAAAAGGAGTTTATGCCAGTAGGGTATAAATTCCTTTTATCAACTGTGGATAAGAAGAATAATATCAACAAGCTTATGCACAGGTTGAATCGTTAATAGGACAAGCATTGTTAATTATTATTCACAGTTAAACACAAAAAACATAAAGTTATCAACAAAGTTATCCCCAATCCTAACAGTTACTAACAATTTTCGTTCACAAAAGTGTCATAATTGTAATCGTTTACAGCGTTAAATCGCTATTTACAATTACATTTTAATTTATTAGAATATTCACATAAATAGAAAAATTACCTTAGAAACGAATACTAAACAAAAAAAGAGGAGGACATCTAAATGACGGTAACAATTGATGTAAAAGTTCTTGAGGAAATGGAACGGAAAATTGAGCGTTTAAGTAAGGAACTAAAGGAGCTTAGAAAACCTGAAGTCAATAGTTTTGAGAAACTAGAGACAGACGTCTTCCTAACAGAAGCATATAATTAAAGAGCTTAACAAATGTTGAGCTCAGAGTGATGTGAACCCCCTGTTTGAAAATAAAAAATAGGGGGTTCTTTTATTTGCAATAAACAGCTAACTATCTGTCCTGAGCAGCTGCGCGATTGGCCTAACCAAGAGCAAGAAATCTACGATAGGCTAAACTGGCTGTTGTCTTTGTTTTCTAACTAAGTTTAAGCTTTTTAAATTAAAGTTGGTTTCTAAAGTGAAATACTAACAATTCATTGGTTATTATTGTAAAATAGATATATCTATACGAGTAGGAGGAAACTATGATTTCAAAAACAACGGAAATTGAAAAAATTGTATTACCAACTCCATTTTTAGTTGGACCAGTCAATGTCTATGTTATTAAAGGGGACTCACTAACACTAGTTGATACAGGACCAAATACATTAGAAGCAAAAGAATACTTGACGAAGGCTTTAAATAACTTAGGTTTCACACCTACTGATATTGAACAAGTCATTTTGACCCACCACCATCCTGATCATGTAGGATTAATTGAAGAACTTTTTTCTCATGCTAAGATCATTGGTCATGAAAAATGTGATCTGTGGTTACGAAAAGATTTAACGTTTGTATCAGCTATTGAGGATTACTTTTATCGATTCTTTAAAAGTCATAGTGTCTCAGAAGAGTTAATTAAAAAAATGGTCAAAGCTAATCGGTACTTTTTATCATTTACGGGTAAAAAGGGCCTTGATATGAAAGTAAAAGAAGGAGATACCATCCCGGGGCTTCCAGGTTGGAAAGTGATTGAAACACCTGGACATGCTCAGAGTCATATCTCACTATTCCACGAAGCTGAACGTCTTTTAATTGGTGGAGATCATATCATTGCTCATATCTCTTCTAATGCGATTTTAGAACCGCCTTATAATAAAGGAGAAGATAGACCATTAACATTACTGCAATATAGAGAGGCACTAAAAAAATGTTTAAATCTGAATGTGAGTAAGGTTTACTCAGGTCATGGTGAGACTGTTGAAGACTTGAAAGGATTATTAGATATTCGCTTTATGGAACATGAAGAAAAAGCGTTGCGTTTAAAAGGTATGATACCTAAAGAAGGCATTACAAGCTTTGAATTATGTCAATTATACTTCCGTCATATCTATTTGAAAGAACCAATGTTAACAATGTCTGAAATCATTGGGCACTTAGATTTATTGGAAGTGCGCGAAGAGATTGAAACAAGATCAAGAAATGGGATTATTTTTTATTTTAAAAAATGAGTGGTTATTCATTCACTATTTACTATTACTCTTCACTTTGAAAATATTGTACGAGTTGATATGATTATTGTTAAAATATAACTATGCATTTAGTTACGATAGGGGTGTGGGGAGTTTGGATGAAAATAAAAAGAAGCTTTTAATTCGTAGTGTAGTGATCGGTGGTATTGTTGGCTCACTTGCAGTTGCTTTTAAGTCAAAGGCAAAAGTGTGCACCTGTGTCACAAATTGCTACGAGAAAACAACAGAAGTTTTGAAATTCGTTAATGAGAACCGAACGGAAATCATTGAGCAATTAAAAACGACTAGTGATAAAGTAACGAAGACGATTGATGAAACAAATCATGATTTAAAGGCTATCACGGAAAACATAAAGCACTTAAAAGATAGCTCTTCCCAAATGATCTCAACCGTACAAGAAACGAAAGATCATCTTGTGACGATGTATGAAACATGTAGAGAGAAATTCGATGAAGGCCAAGAAATAGCCGACAAAAAAGATGCATAACTTCTTTCAAGTTTGCACATTATAATGAGCGAGGAGGGCGTTTCAGTCCTCCTTATAAAAACCATATACACTAGCCAATCATTCGGAACGATGTAAGGAAAGTTAGAACTGTTTTTTGAAGCAACATCTCAAATTGAGAGGTGTGATAACCTTGAACATGGTAGTGCAACATTAGCAATTACCAATGAAAGAGGTGTTACCAGCAGACAAAAACCGCTACGGCCCTAGAACATCAATTTTGAATAGGCAGTAATGTGCTTATGGTTTTAAGAAGGTAATCACATGCCGTGGTTGCCTTCTTTTTTATCACGATTTTCTACATTATTGCTACAGATTTGTAACAGGCTAATCTATACAAAAGCTAATTTCTTCTATAAATTGAAAGTAGATAGACGTTAGTAAATGGAGATTGGGGTGCTTTATGAAAAAGCATGTAGTATTTTTAGAAGTAGAAGGTGGAAATGATAAGGGTCCAGATGGTCTAAGACCAGATACGATGCCAATGATTAACTCATTGAAAAAAATGGGATGGACTGCTGAAGTTATTTTTTATAGAGAAGCTAAGAAGTCAGAGATTCTACAGACCATTGTCGAGTCAGCTGATGCTTATGTGAGTAGGATAAATCCTGGGAATTTAGAAGATGAAACAAGTTATTTTGATATGCTGACTAGCTTAACTAATCAAGGTGTTATTGGTATGGAACGTCCAGAGGTAATGATGAGCTATGGTGCGAAAGATGTTCTAGTTAAGCTTCGTGATACAAGCTTGGTACCTTCAAATACGTATGTTTATTATACAATGTCTGATTTTATAACCAATTTCCCAAAAGAGTTGGCTAAAGGAGAAAGAGTCCTGAAACAAAACCGTGGCTCTACAGGTGAAGGTATTTGGCGTGTGGAGTTGTTGAACCAAAATGAAGTTGATGAAAATGGTGCCTTATTTTCAGCGAATGTTCAATGCACAGAAGCGAAAGATAACCAAGTTCATCAATTTCAGTTGGGAGAGTTTCTAAACTTCTGTGAGCAATATATTGAAGGCGAAAATGGGATGCTTGTGGATATGCCATTTCTACCAAGAATTGTTGAGGGAGAAATTCGCATATTGATGATCAATGACAAACCAGTAAATGTAGTACACAAAAAGCCAGCAGCAGAAGAACATGCCTTTTCAGCAACCTTATTTTCCGGTGCTAGTTACCGCTACGATTCACCTTCTGAATGGCCTAATTTAATAAGCTTGTTTCAACAAAAATTACCAATGGTTGTTGAGATTTTAGGTAATTATGACTTACCGCTCATTTGGACGGCAGATTTCATCTTAGATACGGATGAAAATGGGCAGGACAAATATATCTTAGGCGAAATGAATTGTTCTTGCGTAGGCTTTACATCTCACCTCGAATTAAGTGATGACGTCGCAGAAGCAATTATCAAGCTTGTTACCAAAAACAAAAGTAAAGAATTAGATAGACAATTCTAAGTGAAAACCCCTTAGGTATAATGCATGTGCCTAAGGGGTTTTCTTGTTGTTAAGAAAAGTATAAGTTTTTTACTAAAGGGGTATATCAAATGAAATATTGTCCTTAAGCCACATTGATTACCAAAGGTTGTTTTCAAAAGTTTATTGCTTAAGTAAATACTAAGATTTCACTACTTATTTAGATAAGTAGTGCTCTTTTCTAACTCAATTTATTGGGTGATATCTTCATCTAAGGTTCTGTTTATTTTTAGGTTAAAAAGCAACAAGTTTTTTTGTGCGACGAGTAACCGCAGGAGCAATGTTTTAGAAAAGAGCCATAAATAAAAAAGATGTTTTAAAAACGGTGATCTAGGTTAAAGAATGGTAATCCGCTAGTTAAAGGAGGCACCAAATGGGATTACAAAATGTGGTTGAAAAGTTAAGAAGTAATGAGTATAAAGGGAGTGTACTAACGATTTACTTAAATACTGACAGAGGTGAGTGTCAGAACAGCTCCTGGAAAATTAGATTAAAAAACGGCTTAAAGAGGCTTGAGGAATATGTTGCTCTAAGTTATGGTGAGAAAGAACGAAAACGGTTAAAAAAATTAACCAAAAAAGTAGAGAAAACTATCTATGATGCAAGGACAAATCTCCAAAAAAGCGTTGTTATTTTTGCTTCAGAAGAGGACAAGCTTTTCTCGGTGCATTATTTGCAAGTTTCCGTTGAAAATGAATTTTTCTTTGAAGGAAGCCCGGAGCTGTCACAGATTGAAAAAATACAGAAAAACTACGAAAGAAGTGGAGTCATCATCGCTAATGAAGCGGAGATTATATTAATGCACTCGGAATTAGGGGATCTTGAGGTAATAAACAAGTTTGAGTTCGAGGCTTATACAGATGACTGGCGATTGTTTGAAGGTACAACCGCATCGGAAAGAATGGGAACACGAGCAAATCACCGTGACCATTATCAGGAAAGATATGAAGCTAATCAACAACGTTGGCTGAGGAGTATCATTTCGGTCATTGAAAAAAGTGCCAGTCAACAAAAATGGAGTCATGTTCATATTATTGGACAAGCCAATTACCTAGCATTATTAGAAAATGAGTTGAATATTCCGATCAAAAATGTACTTCGGAAAACGGTTTCAACAATTAATCAGAAAAAAGTGATAAATAGAGAGATTTTGGCGATATAACGAATGAAAGTTTTGCATTTTAATAGATGCTATGCTAGTATTATATGTATCTAGAGCAATGCTTTAGTAGCTTTGCCAGTTAATGGTGAAGTAAAATCTAACATGTGTCAAGGCACGTATTTTAGGAGGCAATTTATAATGCAAAACGGTAAAGTAAAATGGTTTAACGCTGAAAAAGGTTTCGGATTTATCGAAGTTGAAGGTGGAAACGATGTATTCGTTCACTTCTCTGCTATCCAAGGCGACGGATTCAAATCTTTAGAAGAAGGTCAAGAAGTTTCTTTTGAAGTTGTTGAAGGTAACCGCGGACCTCAAGCTGCTAACGTAACTAAACTTTAATTTTTAAAAACAATAAACAACAGCTCTCACATTTGTGAGAGCTGTTTTCCGATTCTAGATGGCATTGTATTTTCTTTCATCGACTTCCTGTACCTCGGCCTTTTGAGTGAAAATCAAGCCTGCGACTAAGACGAATAAGAGCATTCCACTAATAGAATAGTAGATGCTACCAGTTTCAAATAGATCGATGAAAAATCCACCAACAACTGGTCCGGCGATACTCCCTAAAGCAAAGCAGATCGAAACCATCACATTTCCAGTAGGAATTAATGAGCTAGGAATTAAGTCAGCTAGATAAGCAATTCCTAACGAAAAGGTTGAACCTAAGAACATTCCGGCGACAATAAAGGAAATCAATAAACCAGTCATTGACGCTTCAAAAAAGGCCATCGAAACAAATGAAACGAAGCCAAGAAAAAGTACAGAAAGTAGGACGTTTTTCCGTCCAATCTTATCACTAAGCATCCCTAAAGGAAGCTGCGTGATTAAACTACCGAATACGAAGGATGGCAGTAGGATAGAGACCCATTCAATTGAAATCCCTGATCGCATGGCATAGACTGGGAAACTTCCATGTAGAGAAGCTTCTAATAGCCATAACAAAAACCTGGTAGCAACGCAAACCATGCTAATGAGAGGACTTTTTTGTATCTTGCAAACGTATTAAGGTGGGAACCAGTTTGAATTTCATTATCTGGCCACTCATTCCGCAGCAGCATAATAAAAATCCACGAAAACAAACTTGTAACTGAAGCAATAACAAACGGCAAATATTCATTAATTGAAAGTAAACGTGTCATTAAAGGACCAATTCCAAACCCAATCCCGAAGGCTAACCCATAAATTGATAAGTTTCGACCTCGCTTTGCTTTAGGACTAGTCGAGGTAATCCATACTTGGGTAGCATAATGAATGAGATTATCCCCAATCCCAACGATAACTCGAAGGATAAACCAAAACCAGAACACCTGCCAAAATGGGAACAACAGTAATGAAATAGCAACTAAAATTAACCCAGTAACAATGACTGGTTTGTATCCAAAAGTTCGTACAGGTTTTTCAATTAATGGTGAGATTAAAAGAATTCCAATGTAAAGGCCTGCTGCGTTCAGTCCGTTTAACGATGAAGAAACTCCAATTTGTTCGAGCATAATTGCAAGAAGAGGAAGAAGCATTCCTTGAGAAAAGCCTGCAATCATGACCATCCCAACTAACACCCAATAACGATAGACGGGATTATTTGGCTGTACGGCTTGCATATAAAAACCCCATTCGAGTAAAATTTTTTTAAGAATTATCCACTCCTTATTGTAACTTTTCTCATAAAGGATGCAAGGATAAAAGTTTGCTTCTTAAAAGATGACGAATTCTCGCTGAATGTATAAAATGATAAACAGGATAAAGAAAAAGGAGAGATACGATGAAATTTTTTATGAAGGAAAATGGCTTTGAAACTGAAGTGGAGTATGGTAAATTGCAAATTTGTGGTGATGAGAAATATGGATATCGCCCGTATCAACTTTTGGTCTCAGCAGTAGCAGTATGTAGTGGTGGCATTCTGAGGAAAGTATTAGAAAAAAAGCGAATTTCTTTTTCTGATATCACGGTAACGACAGAAGTTGAACGCAATGAGAAAAAGCAAATAGCATTAGTAAGATACATATGCACTTTTCTATCACAGGTACTGGCTTAACAGATGAAATCGTTGAAAAGTGTCTGAAATTAACCAGAAAAAATTGTTCGATGGTTCAATCAGTTGAAGGTAGTATCGAGATTACGGAGTCATTTGAAATTAAGGAATAGTGTTATTAACCATGATATAAACGAAAAAAAGGGCTGCGGCAATGCAGCCTTTTTCCTATTACAATTACATAATCGTCGTTTCGTGATTGCCTTCAACTAATTCGATATGTTCTGGTTCAATTTTTAATAAGCAATACTCAGGATCATTTGGACCTTCTAACCAAGGTGTCAATTGGTCATTCCAATACTTTTCTTTTAATTGTTGGTCATTTACGACGGTTGCGGTTCCTTGAAGCTCAATGTATTTATCGCCTTTTTGATCAAAACCTAAAAGCACATGTACGTTAGGGTTGTCTTCAATTTCCTCTACTTTATGTGTTTTCTTATTTGTGGCTGTATAAAGTTGTAATTCATCATGAAAGAACATCATATACCTTGCATGAGGCTTGTTTCCCTGCATGGTAGATAACACACCGACATGGTCGCTATCGATGATATTTATTACTTGTTGCAGATTGTTGTTGTCCATTTTGGTACTCCCTTCCAATTTATCTAAGGGTAAGATGGAACGATCCCCTCTAGTTAGTTTTTTGTTCTAAACTTGATTTCATTCATTTTTTTTATAGTGCTTTCATTTTAGTCCTTTTCGGTAAAAAATTTGTGTTAGAAAAGAGCCAGATGACCAGAGAGAGTAACACTCTAGGTAAAAAATTGGTTTAATAAGGTAACCTAAGTTTAATCATCGAGGATATAATAAAAACAACTCCTATTGAAGATGGCCGTGATCGCGTTGATTGCTGCCTTTTGTTTTTACTTCCGTAAACAGCTGATTATTTTGGTTTTGTGCCGGTATAATAGTCGGTGGAGGGATTTGCCCGCCAGGAAGCTTGCTATGGATATAATTAATTAAGAGTTGAAGATCCTGCTTTGTGGCAGGTTGGGCATGTTCTTTTAATAATAGACCGATTTGTCCACTTGGCTCGATAGTAGCCATTTGTACATCGGAAAATTGTTTAACACTTTCTTGACGAAGCCTTACTTCAAGCTGATCGATGGTTAAACGTAGCCTCTTTAGATTTTTTTCTAATACCACACCGTTTTCAATGACGAGTATACCTTTCCCAGTAATAAACGACTCGAATTTATCATTTTTCATTTGAATAAATTCCATAAAAATAAGCACTAGGACAAGCAGTAAAGCAATTAGAAATGTAACAAAAATATTGCGGTTACTCACTGGTTGTATCATTAAGTTCCCAATTGAAATCATGATGACGGTTTGTGAAACAGTTAGCTGGGAGATTGATTTTCTTCCCGCTAATCGTAAAACAAGTGAACCGACAATAACGATTAAGATTGATTTCCAAACCCAATGGAAATCCATTAATCTCACCTACTTTAAAAAAGATATATGAGGTAAGTTTCCATTAATATGCAATTATTATTCTAGTGCAGTTTATTAATTGAAAAAGTCTTTGCTATCTATCTAATTTTGATAGATAATATTTATTTACTTACTTTTAGACGTGGTACTTAAAAACGTACACACGAGCAAATGCTAATTAAGGAGTTTTTGAAATGATAATTAAAAGAATACTTAGTTTCCTGTTAGGGTTAATCATCCTCTCACTAGGAATAAGCTTTTCCATTCTTTCAGATCTAGGTGCCGGGGCTTGGGATGCATTGTCTGTTGGATTAGCAAATTTAACTGGATTTACGGTAGGTACTTGGACCATCTTAGTTGGAGTGATATTAATTTTTATTAATGCACTGCTTCTGAAAAATCGGCCTGATTTCATTGCAATGGTTACGGTATTGATCATAGGCTACTTCATTGACTTTTGGCTATTAGTTATTTTTCCTAATTTTGTTGTAGGAACAATCGTAATGCAAGTTATCATCTTACTTAGTGGTGTTCTGCTTATGGGGTTTGGTATTGCCACGTACTTGCAGGGGAAATTTGCTGTTGTACCTATTGATCGCTTTATGTTAGCGATACAAAAGCGGGCCAAGGTTAGTTTAGGGGTTGCTAAGACATTGGGTGAGGTGACGGCTTTAATTCTTGCCTTCATTGTCGGAGGGCCAGTTTGGGTCGGGACTATTATTGTCACGTTATCGATTGGACCACTTATCCAAATCTTTTTCCCACACTTAGAACGTTTAATTCATGGTTCTAACTAAATAATTCCTTAACAAATGTAGTTGCGAATCATTTTGAACTCAGTAGCGAAAATAATAATTAGGAAATTCATAAAAGGTGGATAAATTTTTCTTCCTTCGAAAAAATAACGGTAGCCACTTTTGTAAATATCGTTATTTTAGGAGGGAAATTGCATTGAAAAAATTAATGATTATTTTTACCTTGTTTTGCTTACTAGTAAGCCAGCCTTTTTCAGCTTTTGCAGAGGATAAAGAAGAAGATAAGGGAATCCCTAATTATGTCTTAAATATCTCCAAGGAGAATACGTATCCAAATCCTACTCAAGATTTGCCATATTTACAACCTAGTGAATTGGCTCAAGAGCTATTGGATACGGCGAATGTTCCGATTGAGAACCCTGAATTAATTAGGATATTAAATGAGTCGACAATTAAGGGGAACAAACTCGCACTTACGTTAAATGCTTCCATTTATCTAGGTCAGTGGCCTTTGGCATATGAGTCTCAAGAAACGAGTGTCAATTGGGAGTATCAAAAGGTAAACACGAATTATCATGATAATCGTGGGGCAACTGCGCCAAAAAGAATTCAATACACTCAAGAACAACAAAAGAAGGTTAATGGTGGTTTAACAGCGCAAATCCCAAACAGTGACGAAGTTCAAAAAATGATGATGATTAAAGCAGCCGAAAAGACAGGTCTACCATTAGCTTTATCAACTGTGATTGGTCACGGTACGAAGAAAGAGCAAGTATATAATGTGCCGATCAAACAGGTTGGATATTTATATTCGTATGTTCCAGCCGCTAACGAAAAAGGGAAAGTAACCTATGGCGAAGTGTACTTAATTATCAAAGGCGGTAAAAAGCGCATTGAAGTGAAAAACGTGACTCAACAAGGGATCGGAGCATGGATCCCTGTTCAAGACCATGTGGCACTTAAATTTTACTCAGCAAATCAACCACGATAAAAAAATCTTGGGTGCCAATGAGCACCCAAGATTTTTTATTTCAGACATTTTTTTCGATTTTTGCTTGTTGCTTCGTAAAATCAGTCGTTGGATAATAGGTATCTTTCACAAGAAGATTTGGGCCTAAGCATTTTACGTGTTTACAATGACATGACAAGCTTTTGGCAACAGCGGTGGCGTTCCAGTTATTATAGGCTTCGATTAAGGATGTTTCCTGAACATTCCCTAGCGAAGGCACGTCTCCAAAGTCAGTAACGATTATCTCACCATCAAATATATTTACATTTAACCTTGAACGACCATCTGGATCGTTACGAACAGTAACATTTTTTTCTCGATAAAGACGCTCTAGCAAGGCGACGTCTGCTTCTCTCTCACTGCATGCATAAAAGGGGAGTGTCCCAAATAACATCCAGACGTTTTCATTGCGATGATTTAAAAGACGATGAATGCCATCCTGAAGTTCTGAAATTGAGGCAACTTCTAAAGAACTAGCAAAATCACTCGGGTACATCGGATGAACTTCATGACGCTGGCAGCCCATTTCAACAATTTGATCATGAATGGATTCTAAATGAGGAAGAGTGCGCTTATTAATCATCGTTTCAGCAGAGACGATAACCCCTTGGCTCGTCAGTGCTTTTGCATTTTCAATCATCCGCGTAAAATAGAGGGCCCTTTGCTCGTAGGATGGTTTTTTGTCCATCATCGCAAATCCAATCTCCGCAAAGTCTTCAACACTACCGTAATTATGAGAAATATGAAGAACATCTAAATATGGGACGATCTTTTGGTAGCGGCTCAATTCTAACGTTAAATTTGAATTTATTTGTGTCCTAACACCTCTTTGATGGGCATACTTCAAAAGGGGGACAACATATTCATCCACGGACTTCATTGATAGCATCGGTTCGCCACCAGTAATACTTAGTGAGCGCAGATCAGGAATTTCTTCTAAGCGCTGCAGTATTAACTCTAAGGGTAAAGGTTTGGGATCCTTCGTTTGTAATGTATAGCCAACAGCACAATGCTCACAGCGCATGTTACATAATGTCGTTGTTGTGAACTCAACATTAGTTAAACGCATCTCACCATATTCTTCTATGTCTAGATATGCTTCCCACGGATCATAGGAAGGAGTAATTGCTTTTAAATTTTTCAAACGTAACTTCCTCTCTAATGCATTTTAAAAATTTATAACTTATATTAGGGTAATTAAATATTACCGTACTTAATACATTCTACATTATATTAACGGTTAGAATAATAGCAAAAACTTTGTTTTCGAAGCAAAACAATACTATACTAAGGAAGTATAGAATCGAAAGGGGTAATTCAACTTGGGTAAATCAGTTTACGATCAAAAAGAACAGCTTAACTTCTTACATGGGAAAATGGAACTTTTAATGACTATGTTAGATTCCATTGAACCGGAAGCAGCTGGGGTTGAAGAGATCGACCGTATCATTGAAATGTTAGATGAGATTGAAAATAAATGCAAAAAATTTAGAAACGATCTAAAAGAGGACTAGAAGTAGTAGCAAAGGGAGAGGTACGTTTGATATTATACCTAATTCGTCATGGACAGTCTGTCGCCAATCAAAGTGGTATTATTCAAGGACGCAAAGAATTTCCGTTATCAGCAGCTGGCAAGAAGCAAGCGACGCTGTTAGGAGAGTTTTTTGCGTCTAAATCTATTGACTATCTGTATTCAAGTGACTTAGAGCGAGCCTATGAAACAGCAACCTCTATTAGCGCACATCATCCCTTAGACGTAATTCCATGGGACAAGATTAGAGAGATTGGTTTAGGTCCACTTGAAGGGAAAACAAGACAAGAGATTGTTTTACAGTATCCTGAAATAAACAAAACTTCATCGATTTTAACCACTGGAATTACTGGGACAGAGACTGTGGAGGAGATCACAGCCCGATGTCAGTACGTACGACAACAGTTACTTTCGGGGCACAAACGTCATCGGGTTGCCCTTGTTTCTCATGGTGGCTTTATTAGTATTTTCCTGATGTATTTAATGTTTGGAGAGAGCTGGAATGAGGTTCATCGTCCATTTATTATTGGCAATACAGGCGTTACGAAAATTGAGTTCTTGGAAAATGAAAAGCCCGTTTTTCATTATATTAATAAAGATTCCCACCTATTGCTTGGTGATGTCAAAAGTGAGAGTGTGCTATATTAATAGTTGAGAGTGTAGAGTTAAGAGTTTAGAGTTAGTGAAAGATCTGCTTCGGAGCCATTCTGAAGCGACTATAAACTCTACACTCTACACTCTACACTTTAAACTATTTGAAATCGTTTTCAGTAGTTTTTAAAATTTTTAGACAAATAGTATCTTTAACGTTGTATAATTACTAATGGATAAAAAATATATTTTTTTGCTTGGGAAGGGGAAATTGGAGTGGAGAAATTTAAAGAAAGCATGTATAAGCTGATTGTTGAAACATCTACGAATCTTCCAAACGATGTGCGACGCGCGATCCTTCAGGCTAAACAGAGAGAAAATGCTGGAACGACAGCTGCTTTATCTCTTGGAACAATTACAAAGAATATTAGTATGGCAGATGAAAAGGTATCACCGATTTGTCAGGATACGGGAATGCCAACGTTTGAGATTAAAGTACCAGTTGGGGCAAACCAAATCGAGATGAAAAAAGCGATTAAAGAAGCGATTGCTGAGGCAACTAAAAATGGTAAGCTTCGTCCTAACTCTGTTGATTCCCTGACAGGTGAAAATAGTGGGAACAATTTAGGTGACGGAACACCGATTATCCATTTTGAACAATGGGAAAAAGATGAAATTGATGCGCGCCTGATTTTAAAAGGTGGCGGTTGTGAAAATAAAAATATTCAATATAGCTTACCTGCAGAGATTGAGGGTCTAGGCCGAGCAGGTCGTGATTTAGATGGAATTAGAAAATGCATTCTTCACTCAGTATATCAAGCACAAGGACAAGGCTGTAGTGCTGGTTTTATTGGGGTAGGTATTGGTGGAGATCGTATCTCTAGCTATTCCTTAGCAAAAGAACAGCTATTCCGTTCTTCAGAAGACGTAAATCCAATTGAAGAACTACGCATGCTTGAGGACTACGTAATGGAGCATGCCAATAATCTTGGGATTGGGACGATGGGCTTTGGTGGTGAAGCGACATTACTTGGCTGTAAAATAGGGGCTCTTAACCGCTTACCAGCGAGCTTCTTTGTTTCAGTTGCGTACAACTGTTGGGCGTTCCGCCGTTTAGGTGTGACGTTAGATGCAGCGACTGGTGATATCAAAGAATGGCTTTATAAAGATGGTGAAGAAATCAAATTTTCTCAAGATGAAGTGGCAGCAGCGACAGAAGTTAAGTCAACGAGTCGTGAGGTTGTTCTTCAAGCGCCAATCACTGAGGAGCAAATTCGTGATTTAAAAGTTGGTGACGTGGTTATCCTTAACGGTGCGCTTCATACAGGACGCGATGCGATCCATCATCATTTAATGGATCACGATGCACCGATTGATTTAAATGGTCAAGTCATTTATCACTGTGGACCTGTTATGCTAAAAGATGAGCATGGTGAGTGGCACGTAAAGGCAGCAGGACCGACGACAAGTATTCGTGAGGAGCCTTACCAAGGTGATGTGATGAAGAAGTTCGGCATTCGTGCCGTTATTGGTAAAGGTGGAATGGGACCAAAAACATTAAAAGCATTACAAGAGCACGGTGGTGTGTATCTAAATGCAATAGGTGGAGCGGCTCAATATTATGCGGACTGTATCAAAAAAGTAGAAGGTGTTGACCTTTTAGAATTTGGTATACCAGAAGCAATGTGGCATTTACAAGTAGAAGGCTTTGCAGCCATCGTAACGATGGACTCGCATGGTAACAGCCTACATGCTGACGTTGATAAATCGTCATTTGAAAAACTCTCTGAATTAAAGGAAAAGGTTTTTAAATAAGTAGTAGATGACCCAAAACCAACTTTAAGTTGGTTTTGGGTCATCTTTTAGTTATATGGTCACGCTGGCTCGTGGTGCGTGTGTTCCTGACACCCAGCAAAAAATAGTAAGACAAAACGAAACGAAACATCTAACGAAAACGGATATTTTTCCACCTAATGAAAAAAACTAACAGAAAATCATGTGGAGAGGTTGGTTAGATGAAAAAATTTATTTATTTACTACTTATTGCATTCACCTTTTTTGTTTTGCCCCAAGCAAATGCTGAAGCCTATAGTAATAAAGAATATAATTGGAGTTTTAATCCAAAGCCTAACAATGAACCAGCGACAACCGAAGCTATTTATGAAGAGCTTCTTTCTAAATACGGGGGCTTTTGGATTGGTGATACTGAAAAGAAGGAACTTTACTTAACCTTTGATAATGGGTATGAAAATGGATATACACCGAAGATCCTTGATGTTCTGAAGGAGAAAAAAGTTCCAGCAGCATTTTTCGTTACAGGTCATTATTTATTAGATCAACCAGAGTTAATAAAACGAATGGCTGATGAGGGACATATAGTCGGTAATCATTCATGGCATCACCCTAGCTTACCTGCAGTAGATGATGCGAGGTTAAAAAGAGAGCTTGAAAAAGTGAAAGTGAAATATGAGGAACTAACTGGTAAAAACGATATGGTCTACTTACGCCCACCACGTGGGGTGTTTAGCGAACGGTCATTAGCGTTATCACAACAGCAAGGCTATGTAAACGTCTTTTGGTCGTTAGCCTATAAAGATTGGGAAGTAGACAATCAAAAAGGTTGGAAGTATGCATATGATCAAATTATGAAGCGTGTTCATCCTGGGGCTATCATGCTTATACACTCCGTATCAAGTGACAATGCCGAGGCGTTGGATAAGGTTATTGATAACCTTCGAAAACAAGGATATGAATTCAAAAGTTTAGACGATTATATGCTCCAACAACAGTTGGACGGTTTAGAGTAGAAGTGTAGAAGGCCCATTCATAAATTGAATGGGTTTTTCATTTTAGGTACAACCAACTAATTGGAATATTATGCTAAACTGTAAATGGTTTGTTTGTGTAACAAAGGAGGAGTTCCAATGCAAATTAGGAGACCAAGTCTGGAAGATGTAGAAGTATTACATCAATTTTTCAGACTGGTAATTACTGATACGTTCGCAAAAGAGGGTTTAGGTCATCTGCTGGATGACATAGAAAAGGAAATCGAAAGTAAGAGAAAGCTTGTCAGTACAGACCTTGAGAGTAATGGAAAAGATCGCTACTTTTTAGTAGCAGTAATGAATGATCAGCTTCTAGGTACAATTGAATTTGGCGCTGCTAGCAACCTAATTATTGAGTGTACAAACGGTGAGTTACAGGGGCTAAATGAAGTCGGGACAGTATTCGTTCACCCCAATTATCAGAGACAAGGGATAGGAACTTTGTTACTAAATGCGATGTTCTTAACTTTACAAAATATCGGGACAGAAGAATTTTGCTTGGATAGTGGCTATAAAACAGCACAGAAGATTTGGCAAAAGAAATTTGGTGATCCTGAATATATATTGAAAGATTATTGGGGAGTGGGAAATGATCACCTGATTTGGCGAAGAAGGTTGAGTCAGCTCTTAAAGTAACTTGTTATTAATTTAGTGCTAGAAATTTTCAAAATGTGAAGAAAATAATGTAACCTTTTCCAGGTTGGTTCGTTTTTAAAGTGAGAGGAGGAAATAAATGAAAAACAGTATTATAGAAGATTTATATAAAAAGTACTATAAAACTGCTTATATTTACACCTTCTCTCTTTGTAAGAAAAAGGAGTTAACAGAGGATATAGTTAGTGGAGCTTTCGAAAAGGCACTTCTCACATTAGATGAGGAAAAAAAGCACTTTAAATATTGGTTACTAGTAGTTTGCAAGAATATTTGGATAGACCATTTGAAAAAACATAAAAAGATGATCAATAAAGCCTTTACTGAGAGTAATCTTATTGATCAAGCTTGTGTAATGGAAGAAATCATTCAAAAAGAAAAAAATCGTCGACTCTACAATTGTATTATGCTCCTTCCGGAAAACTATCAAGAAATATTAATCTTACATTATTATGCGGATATTCCTTTAGTCGAGATCGAAGGGTTACTGAAACTTTCAAAAGCAAATACGAAGACACTAATTTATAGGGCCCGTACAAAATTAAAAAAAGTACTGGAGGAGAACCGATATGAATTTTAGAGAATTATTGGAGAAATATCAAAATGAAACTGCAACAGAAGAAGAAAAAAGAATTGTAGAAGACGAACTAGAAAAAAACAGAGTAATCAAAGAGTATCTTGATATTGTAGACGAGAATGAAAGTTTAAATTTCAAATTTGAGGAAGAAAACTTTGATGATATGAAACAGATAAGGAAGGAAGTACGTAAAAAGAAGGCGACGGTCATCCTTTCTTCCGTGGCACTCGTGTTTATCCTGTTGGCGGGCTTTCGTTTTATTTTGACCCCTGTATTGAATAGTTTTTATTATAATCCTAATCAAAATAGTTATTCAGATTATAGTATTGATTTAGGTGCTAAGCTAGCAACTTACACAGAGCTCCATTTTCCAACGATCGTAACAAATGGAGTTAATGCTAGCAGTACGGGAATAGGAAGTTACTCTTTCTCATTAAAACAGTATGATACTTTTAAAGGTGAGTTAATAGGTATATCGGGTGACATTAAGCGTTCACGGCTTACAGTAGATGAAGCCTTTTGGAAGTATCCGCCTTTAAATCTTTTTCTCGAGCAACCTACCCTTTTGGTACGATTCCTGGTGGTGAGGATACAATGGAAAAATTAAAAAGCTTACCAACGTTTAGTTACATTAAAGCCTATATTTCTTTTGATAGAGATCTATCTATGGGAGAAATTGCGGAGCTCGTAAATAAAACGGGTGACTCGGGGCTATATATTGCATGGGTAGGGATAAGGAACTCTGAAAAGGATATTCAAAGATTGCCACTAATAGGCTTTGAACCTACAGGGACAGGTCCTGTATTTAATAAAATAAATGAGGAATACCCTCATTATGAAATTAGCGAGTACATGTCGGCATCGAATACTGTTAACGAAAACCTGTACGAAAATCATTTTCGAGATTTAATTCAATTTCAATTAGACCATCTTGATTTTTTTAATATGATAGATCAAAGACATTTTAATGAATATTATCAATCAGTGAAAGATTATATTAATCAAAATGGAATTTATTCGTATGGAATCGTCGTTCAGGGCTATCCAGAGTCTATCCTTCATCTTACAAACCAAGTTGAACGTTTTTCTGATATTTATGTAGAAGATATAAAGATGGTATTGCCTTTTACTTCAGGCGATAGTAATGGGTGATGTAGGGATATATAACAAAGATGCTACATCAAAAGAATTTTTGATGTAGCATCTTTTTTCCGACCATTAGTTAGAATAACAAATTTCTCCAATAGCTTCTGCAATGGTTTCTAATGTTGAAACATCAGTGACATCAAAGCAGATGGCCTGTTTACTGCGAACAATGATCACACCAATTTTTTCATTTAATGAATTAGTGATTGGGAACTTTAATTCTCCGTTACATTCCCATCCTAAATCGTTTTCTTCGTCTGAAGCAGCAGCAAGTTGTGGGCTTCCATTCTCTGAAATTAGGTAAATGCCTACCCAATCTATGTAAGAAACCTCGTTAACTAAACTGTTAACAGTTTTTTCAAAAACGGATTGGGAACTTTTCCTTTTAAATACGTCTGCCATGATTTGTAGTGAAGCTACGTCAGTTGAAATTGACAAGTTAAATCTCTCCCTTTACCAAGTTTACTTCTCTCATTTTAACAAAAATTATTCAACTGTGAGATAGTAAGTTTAGGAAGTTTTTTTCAGGAAAATCTCTATATATGAAGATGTTAGGAGATCATTCCAAGTTCAGGTATATTAAATAGAAGGCTCTTTTCGTAAACATTGGTGCTTTAAAACTAAAATAATTAAAAAAATCCCTGAGTTAGAGAATTCATCCAGTATAATAAGTAAGAAAAGAGCAATGCCCATTAAATAAGTAGTGATATCTCAGTGTTTATGTGTAAAAATCCGGCTTTTGGGATTTTTACGAAAGCAACAAACTATGCGGAAATAGCCATATAGAAAGGAGTGGACAATATGGAAATTAAACTGCAGGGACCATATAATTATCTTCGCGTTCTTGAACGCCTAAGTTATGATCCGTTGAACGTTATTGATAAAGAAAAAAGCCAGGTAAAAATTCCATTAAAACTATATAATGAGCTGATTGTTGCGACTGTATCGTTTAGTGGTACCATAGAAGCACCCATTTGTCAGATTGACATTCCCGCTGAATATGAGGAAGATGGCGTTCGTCAGCTAAATGAAATATTTCAGCTTGAAGTCCCTTTGCAAGAGGTGAATAACCATTTTTTACATACAGATTTAGCTCCTTTGTTTCGCCAATTTTCAGGTATGCCATTGATCTGTGATTATGACTTGTATTATTGTATGATGAAGACGATTATTCATCAGCAGTTAAATATTCGGTTTGCCTATACACTAACAGAGCGCTTTGTGAAAAGCTTTGGTACCGAAAAAGATGGAGTTTGGTTTTATCCTTCTGCGAAGACCGTTAGCGAGCTTACCTATGAAGACCTTCGCAAGCTGCAATTTAGCCAAAGGAAAGCAGAGTACGTCATTGATACGTCGAGATTAATTGCAGATGGTAAAATAGATTTGGCAGAACTAAGAGTAATGACCGATGATGAGGTTATAGCAGAACTTGTCAAAGTCAGAGGTATTGGCTATTGGACGGCTGAAAATATTCTTCTTTTTGGATTAGGAAGACAGAACTTATTTCCGGTAAAAGATATTGGTATTCAAAATGCTTTAAAAATGTTGTACAAGCTCGATGAAAAGCCAACACTAGAAGAAATGCTGAAAGTAAGCGAAGGTTGGTCACCATATAAGAGCTATGCCTCCCTGTATTTATGGGAGAGTTTAGATAATCAAAAAGCACGGAGTTGAAATAATGAAAAATGAGAAGGTATCAGTAAAAGTAGGACAGGAGTTTTTACTCACAATTAAACGCCTTGGGATTAACGGCGAAGGTGTTGGATATTACAAAAGACATGTTGTGTTCGTGCCAGGAGCCCTCCCTGGTGAAGAAGTATTTGTAACTGTTACAGATGCAAAAGAAAAATTTTCAGAAGCGAAAATAAAACGAATTCGTACTAAATCTAAGGATCGTATCGATCCACCTTGTCCAGTCTATGAAAAATGTGGTGGCTGTCAGCTACAACATCTAGACTACAAGGTACAATTACGAGAGAAACAAGACATTGTCAGACAAGCCTTTGAACGACATACAAAGCTAGCAGGTGATAAGTTACCACTAAAAGAAACCATAGGCATGGAAGACCCTTGGAACTACCGCAATAAAAGTCAGCTTCAGGTAGGACATAATCAACACGAAGTCATTGCTGGTTTATATGGTATGAACTCACATGATTTAATTGATATCTCCGAATGTGCTATTCAGCATCCAGCGACAAATAAAGTAACGCAAACAATGAAGGCGATTTTGCAAGAGTTAAAAATCCCTATCTATCATGAAAAAAAGCGCAAAGGTGTTGTCCGGACGATCGTTACAAGAGTTGGTTTTAGTACTGGTGATGTGCAGCTAGTTCTCATTACCGCTACAAAAGAAATTCCACATAAAGAAGAGCTGATTGAAGAAATAAAAAAACGCCTTCCAGAAGTGAAATCAGTTTTACAAAACATTAATGGCCGCAGAACATCGCTAATTTTTGGCGACGAAACGGTTCATTTACATGGAGAAGAAGTTATTCAAGAAGCGTTAGGAGACTTACAATTTGAATTATCAGCTCGCGCTTTCTTTCAGTTAAATCCAATTCAAACCGTGAAGCTTTATGACGAAGTGAAAAAAGCTGCCCAACTAACAGGAACAGAAAAGCTAGTAGACGCATATTGTGGTGTCGGAACGATTGGCCTTTGGCTAGCTCCTCACGTCAAGGAATTAAGAGGAATGGACGTTATCCCAGAAGCAATAGAAGACGCTAGACGTAATGCAGAGAAACATGGCTTCACTCATGCTTTGTATGAAGAAGGAAAAGCAGAAGAAATTCTTCCAAAGTGGTTCAAACAAGGTTGGCGCCCAGACGTATTCGTAGTCGATCCACCAAGAACAGGCTGTGACCGTAAACTCTTGGAAGCAATGATTAAAGCCAAACCAAAGCGCATCGTTTATGTTTCCTGTAACCCTTCAACATTGGCCAAAGATGTCGATGTCTTGATGAAAGCCGGCTTCAAATTACAAAACCTTCAGCCAGTTGACATGTTTCCGCATACGAGCCATGTGGAGTGTGTAGCAACCCTAGTATTAACCTAAAATAACCATTTGCAAAGAACCCTAGAGCGCCAATCGCTCTAGGGTTTCTACATAATATAACAAAACGGGGGGAGTGACAGGCGCTACTCAATAGTTGATTTTTTTAAAGAGGGAATGCAGGATATTCGGTGTAAGTTTTTTTAAGTTAATACATTTTTAAGCTTCTTACCGATTTAAACAACGTAATCTTCATTAGCACATTCCTGAAATTTTCATATAGCTCTGTATTTTTTTCGAATATAAAAGGCCCCTAGTTATCCTCATCAACTTCTTTTTCAATAATAATTCCTTAAAGATTCCCTTCACCTTTCTATAGAAACTACAAATCGTTCTCCTGAAAAGAGTGGTAACATATTTTCCTTTTCAGCATGTAATGTATATATGCTGTTTATTTTTTCAGATATTTACTTTGATAAGGGAGGCTATGTGATGAAATTCTTTTTACCTTTTGTAACTGGACTGCTGTTGTTTTTTCTAACTGGATGTGGGGATTTACCAGCGGAGGAAGCAGGTAAAGAGGCCAATAACCCAAAAGTAGAGGAAACAACAGAAGAACAAGAGTCTGAAGCTAACTCACAAGAACCGAGGAATGATGGAACATCAGAAGCGGGAGAGCAAGAGATAGAGGATATAGCAACGTTGCCAGACGAAGAGCAAATGATTCAAGTGGTTAAAGATAATTTGCTGTCTGCTAATAATAAAAATATTGATGATTATATGGCTACTATACATGTAGAGTCCCCCCTATATCAATCGACGCGGGATACCATGTTAAAAATATATAGTGTTTATGATTTAGAGTACTCTTTTGTTGAAATCGAGGTCATTGACGTTTCCGGAGATACAGGGGCAGTAAGGTTTATTCAAACAACGCGTAAAATAAACGGTCCTGAATTCAGAGACAACCAATTAGAAGGTATTAATATTATGAAAAAGTATAATGATGAGTGGAAGATATACGATACAGAGGTTCTAGACATTGTTTATTTGGATTCAGAACAAGGAGAAGCCAATGCTGGAGTATCTACAAATAGGGAAGAAGCTGACATAATGACAAAGGCAGAATTTTTTGCCATGATAATTCCCTTAGTTGACGAAATAAACGGAAATACCCCTGCTCAGGTAATTCCGAATGACACATATACTTTTATTAATCAACACCCCGATTTATTCCCTGCAACGGAAGACACTATAGAAAAAGGACTAGATTTAATAAATATTGAAATTGATTACAGTCATTTGTCCAAAGGATTAGATGATTATACGTCAACAATGTTTTTTGATGCAGGCTATGTCATCGAAATTTATGTGAATTATATACAAGATATTAATGATTATCTGTCTGAGCTTCTCGTCAAAACCGATTACGGCGAGGTTTATCAGATAATTTATCCTGGACGACTAGACGATGTGTTTTATGATGATTATGTAGAATTCATCGGCTTACCAGTAATTCACTCGGGATTTCCCAACTTGGGTGGTGGGTATACGAATGTCATTGTTGTCATTGCTAGTCATGTGGAATAAAAGCATAGAATGTTAAGATGCACTAGGTAAAATATGACTATAACATTAAAGGTAAAAATCACTGAGAACGGACCGTTCGTACGTCCCCGTAGATCCTAATAATCTATGAAAGGGATTTTGGAAATGAGTTAAAATAAGCATGGTATCAGTGGGTTTAGCGGAGTTTATTTGTATATTAATTTAAGTTTATATTCCCTCAGACTAAAAAGTCGGGGGGAATTTTGCTTTAGTGAGAGTCTAATTTATACGTAGAACTAAGGAGTTTTGCGTAAAGATTTATAGTTTTGGATAGATATCGGTTTGGAGATAGAATAGATTTAATTGTTTTGTGTAGGAAATATATGGGTGTGATAAAATGGGTAAGAGTTTAGAGAAAATTCTAATAAAATTCAAGAAGTTAGATCAAGAATAGAAGACTTAAGGTAAAAACAAGTAAGTAAAGAAGTGAATAAACGAACTAAATATAAAACAAGTAAATCAAGAGTTATTTGAGGAGGTAGGTATATGGATGTTGCTGATATTGTTGATGGAATAAATGATCTTTTCAATGTAACAAATAAGGAAGTCTATTCTAGTGAATCTGGGATTACATATCAAGCGGATAAAAAAGTTAAAAAATTGGGATACTGTGTTAACCTAACGCTTGAAACGATAGAGGAAGCAAGAATTCATGGAGTTGATATGATGGTGACACACCACGATGCATGGGATGAAATATTTGGATTAAAAGAGGCATGCATCGAGAAACTAGCTGAGTATGGTATTAGTCACTACTATAATCACTTGCCACTTGATGACTGTAACTTTGGAACAAATGATAGTTTATTAAAAAAATTGAATTTAGAAATTGTTAAAAGAACGCACGAGTGGGAAGGATTATATTTTGGTAGAGTCGCAGAATATGATGAAGAAATTGAATTTAATGAATTAGTAAAAAAACTTGAAAATCTACTAGAAGAACCAGTTAAATCTTGGCGGTTCAATGACAAAAAGGTGAAGCGAGTGAGCTTAGTCTGTGGTAATGGAGCGCCAACAACTTGCCTAAAGGAAGCAGTTGAAAATAAGTGTGATGTATACATTACAGGTGAATGTAATTTGTATACAATTCAATATGCTCAGTTTAAAGGGATAAATCTTATCATTGGGAGTCATACTTTCACAGAATTCTTTGGAATTGAAAGTTTAGCACTGAAATTGAATGAGAATATAAATGAACTTGAAATAGTGAGACTTAATGAGGAGCATTATGAAGCGAATATATAATAAGACATAATAACGTAAGCGTTAAATAACGCCAAACTGGTTAAATGTAAGCAGTTATTTTACACTTGCGTTTTTCGCTTCAATTTAAACATTCAAACATCTCTCTCGCATAATGTTGTTTCCATTGAATTTATACTGTTAAATTAGTGCTTTCTTGGCTAAACTAGAGTTAAAGATTTTAATGATTGGAGTAGCCTTATGGATATTCTAGAACAGCTCAATCAAGCTTTAAAAGAGATTGATAGACTAAAAAAGAAAATATACAATTAGGTAATTTAAGTATTAGTTTCAGTGAGAGAGGTGAAGGCAATGTTCGAACAAATTAATGAAAAAAAAGCTATTCTAGATGCGAGTCGACCATTACCTAAATATACAGTCAAAAGTTTACGTGAAAAGTTATTACTCGAATGGACATATAATTCAAATGCGATTGAAGGAAACACGTTAACTATCAATGAAACAAAGGTAGTTCTTGAAGGAATTACTGTTGGTGGAAAAACGTTGCGTGAACACTTGGAAGTTCTTAATCATCGTGATGCGATTCACTTTGTAGAGGAGATTGTACAAAAGGGAGAAGCTTTGTCGGAGTGGCAAATTAAGAATTTACATCGACTTGTATTAAAAGGCATTGATGATGAATATGCAGGTGTATATCGAGACCAGCAAGTTTTTATTTCTGGTGCTAAACATATACCGCCAGTACCTTTCCTCATAAAGGAAGAGATGGAGCAGCTGATGCTATGGTATGAACAAGCGGAAATCAAAAAAATGCATCCAGTTTCTCGTGGAGCTATGTTGCATGCTATTTTTGTAGGAATTCATCCATTTATTGATGGAAACGGCCGGACATCACGCTTGTTATTAAATTTGGAACTCATGAAAGACGGTTTTCCACCAATTGTTATTAAAGTAGAAAATCGCTTAGGTTATTACGAAGCATTAGATAAAGCACATACACAGAAAGAATATGATGATTTTATTAAGTTAGTTACAATTGAAGTAGAAGATTCATTAAACCTTTATTTAAGTGCAATTAATAAAAATGCTTAGTTAATTTACGTAATGAATAAAGTCGTCGCTAAATGTATTTGTAAAAAGGTAAACACTACCACTACACCATGTTGGAGTTGGTATAATAGAAAAGCAGCTGATATAGAAAAAATCTATACCATCTGCTTTTTTGTTTATAAAAATACCACACAGAACTGATTTTAGCTTAAATAAACATTGCTGATTTTCAAATAATATAAATGACCAAATGGAATTGTGTTTGATTATAAGGTATTAAGCATGATATAAGTGTAAAAGAAGTTGAACATTTGGCTTTATTTTTTTAACTGAGTGTTGGAATTTGTATCCATAGTGAGAGGATTTGAGTTTGAAATGATAGATAATTTTTGGCGTGATTTACCACGGCCGTTTTTTGTACTTGCACCGATGGAAGATGTGACAGATGTTGTTTTTCGTCACGTAGTAAGTGCAGCTGGTCGACCAGATGTGTTTTTTACAGAGTTTGCAAACTCGGATAGCTATTGTCATCCAGAGGGTATCAAAAGTATGCGCGGCCGTTTGACTTTTACAGAGGATGAACAGCCAATGGTGGCACATATTTGGGGGGATAATCCCGAATATTTCCGTCAAATGAGTATTGGCATGGCAGAGCTAGGATTTAAAGGTTTAGATATTAATATGGGCTGCCCTGTACCGAATGTGGCATCGAGAGGGAAGGGTAGTGGTCTTATTCTGCGTCCAGATGTTGCGGCAGAACTTATTCAAGCAGCAAAAGCGGGCGGACTGCCTGTCAGTGTGAAAACGCGACTTGGCTATAAGGATGTTCATGAGTGGGAAGAGTGGCTACCGCATATTTTAAAACAGGATATTGCGAACCTTTCTATTCACTTACGTACAAGAAAGGAAATGAGCGAAGTAGATGCGCATTGGGAGCTAATTCCGGAGATCAAAAAATTACGTGACCGTATCGCACCAAATACACTGCTAACAATTAATGGAGACATTCCTGACCGTCAAATTGGGCTGCAGCTAGCTGAACAATATGGTATCGATGGCGTTATGATCGGGCGAGGTATTTTTAAAAATCCTTTTGCTTTTGAAAAAGAGCCCAAAGAGCATAGCAGCAAAGAATACCTTGATCTATTAAGACTCCAACTTGATCTTCAAGATCATTATGCGGAAGTACTGCCACGTTCAATCACAGGACTTCATCGCTTTTTCAAAATTTATGTCAAAGGATTTCCTGGAGCTGGGGAATTAAGAAGTCAATTGATGAACACCAAATCAACAGATGAAGTGCGTGCATTGCTTGATAACTTTGAACAAAAGTGTTGAAGCTATGATGATGGTGAAATGATGTAAGTCTCAAAAAGTTGGAGAAAAAATAAATTAAATTAACTGATGTGTATTTATTTTATTCAGTGTTTTCAAGTTTCTTGCAGCCGACAACTTTTATTTTGATTGTGGATTGCGTAGCAAACTTAGTTTTAACCAAAAATTAAAAAAACGTAAAGAACCCTAGAGCGAAAGTGCTCTAGGGTTTCTACATAATTTGACAAAACTCGGGAAGTGACAGTTGACCCGACAAGTCACCGCTTAATTTTTATAAAGCGATAGGTTAGGTAAGCGACATAGATTGGTGTCGCAATATAGATTAGGTAAGGGAAGCTAACATATGATTCCCTATAAATAATGAATAACATTACCCCTAAAAACAAGGACACTATGGTTCCGTATTTAGGCAGAGGAACACTTTTTAGACTTGGTATTCGCACCCTACTTACCATCAAAAAGCAAAGTCCAGTAAAAATAACAGTAATGACAACACTAGGGATTAAATTCCCGAACAATGTTAGTATTGCTAGTATCCCCCCTGCAGCTGTTATTGGGACACCAATAAAGTATTGTAGAGAAGATTTATCTTTACTTACATTAAAGCGCGCCAATCGGTATGCCCCAAATAAAGGGAATAGCCCAGCAATGGCAAATCCTAAAACACCCAAATTCATGAATGTTGTGTAATAAACTAAAAATGAGGGGGCTACCCCAAGGTGACAACGTCAGCTAACGAATCGAGTTCCTTACCTAGTTCACTCTCAACCCCTAGCATCCTTGCGACACGGCCATCCATGGCATCAAGCATCATGCCGATAATAATTAAAATAGCGGCATTACGAAACTGTCCAGTTGCAGCATAACCAATCGATAAAAAGCCACAGTAAATATTTCCTAACGTTAGAAGGTTAGGCAGAGATCGTCTTAAGTACATGGTTTCACACCTTTTTGTTTATAAATAAAATTAATTGATAGTTCCGATGTTGATTTGATCTGTTTTATTATAGCTTTTTTTAGAAAAAATAAAAACCTTTCCATATTGCATACTGATCAGTCGTCACTGTGCCCCGGAAAATATTGTTTCGCAGTTATGTTTCAAAGGTGTCGTTGATAAATCGTGAACATCTGTGAAACATGAAACTTCGAGGGAATTTTTTCTTTTTAGAGTGGTTAGCGCATAGGGAATTTATATGTTAAAACAAATGGGTATTATGGTATTATTTGGTTGTATATACACAAATAAAATAATTAAATTTCTAAAAGCTTTTATTCATAACGCTCTTTTCTAAAAGATTGTTGCTATTAGCTTTTAGGTCGTACCAAGCGAATGCTTGATTCTTTACGCTTTGCGTGAAGCTTTTGAGAATAAATAAGCCATAGTGACAAATAAATTTGTTCCCAAAAGCTTATTTATTCTCAAAAGACGATGTAAAAGCAACAAAGTTTACGAAAACAGCCATTCATAAAAGGAAGAGAGAAATTGGATTATCGTAAGGGTATTAGCATTTTGGTTTTGCCCTTTACTGAAGTTGCCCTAGATAACTAAGGTAGGAAAAATAAGGCTTGGTGGATGCTGCATGATACTTGGTGGAGCGGAATACTATTGAATGGAATAGAGAGCAAGCGATCGAACTGCATATGCAAGATCAAAGGTGCTAAAGCATTCGTGGAGGATTTTTTGGTAGTTCGTATAGCGTTGCGATTGATGAAGCTGCCCAGACCTTGGAATAGTGGGGAGGCAGTAAATAGAAGATACAAAGCTAATAAGAATACTATTTAGATAGAATTACTCGATGCGATAAAGATGGTAGATCTATTAGTATAGAACCAGGGTTCTAGATTGTACTAGCTGGAATGTGGAGCTTGTTAGAGTTGGACGAAAGATTGCAACGTTTGGGCAAAAGAAGTATCCAGACAAATGTTTACAAATGAAAAATGGAGGAAAACAAGCATGAAAAAGAGGTATTATATTTTAGTTAGTTTTGTTATTCTCGGTTTTATTGGGTGGTATTTTGGGAGTACAACACATTCACACTTAAAAGGAACTGATGCTGAAAAACTAACAGCATTTATGGATCAAAAAGCTAGTGACATTGGGTTTAATGGTACGGTTCTAGTTGCTAAGGAAGGCGAAGTTCTATTTTCAAAAGGGTATGGTTATGCAGATAAAGAAAACGAAATTGCGAACACACCTGATACGGTTTTCCATATTGCATCCTTAAGTAAAAGTTTCACAGCACTTTCTATCCTTCAGCTAGAGGAGCTAGGGAAATTGCAGACAGAGGATCCTATTAGTAACTATTTTGAGGATTTCCCAAATGGAGACAGAATTACTGTCCATCATTTACTCAATCATTCTTCAGGGATACCGGAACTATTATCTTTAGTTGAGAATGGAAAAGAGCACACATTAGAAGAATTATATGTAGCTATTAAAACCGCGGAATTAGAATTTGAACCTGGATCTAAATATTCGTATTCCAATAGCGGGTACTTCTTGTTAGCTTTGATCATCGAAAAACTATCAGAACTGTCACTAGCTGACTATATCCAAGAACATATCATTGAACCTGCTGAGATGAAGCATACTTATTTTGTTGCTGCGCCGGTACCGCAAGCGATCGGATACGAAAATATGGAAGAGCCTACACATCTTATAGATATTAGCATTGCGTATGGAGCAGGTAATATGTTATCGATCACGGGTGACTTGCTATTGTTTGATAAAGCGATAAACGAAGGAAAGTTACTTTCAAAAAAGAATGTAGACAAAATGCAAACAGGTAATATCAATGCGGCACCTTTTGGAATTGTTCAATATGGATATGGGTGGAGCATAAGTGAGAGTTGGTATAGCTTTAATCATAAGGCGGTAGCACATGTTGGTGGATTTACTGGCTTTAAAAATTTCTTATTACGTTTCCTGAGGATGAAGTTACGATTATTGTTTTGAGTAACAATCTGGGCAAATGGAATGTTGGAGGCTTATCATTAGAGATGGCTGCAATTGTATTAAAAGAGAGGTTTTGGTACATTATTAATCGATTATAAGTTTGCTAGTTAAATAGGGAAGTGACATGCTCCGGATTTCAAATTGACTTGATAATCCAAAAAACTGCTAGAGGCAATAAAAGCACGGAACGTATTTCAAGCAATCTACGTATATTCATGATTAATAATTATAAAAGGGAGCAATGCCAAAATTTCACGGCGTCGCGCCCTTTTTTCGTAGTAAATATTGACAGCACTAATACTTCTAACGACCATAGCCGATCATTTTTTCCATAGGGGTTTAACTTCTAGAAAAAATCATCCCGGCTACTTGCTAGTGCAAGATCATTAACCAACTACTTTTTTAAATTCGTCTTCATTAATGAGGAAATTTGTTGCTCATCTGTATTTGAAATTTGATTTAGTTGATTAATAACTAGCTCTTGTCGCTGTACTGTATGGTTTTGACTTAACTTAGCTTTTCCTTCTATATTATTGATTTTTATTTTGAAACCTTGTATTCCTTTGCTCATACTAGTGAGAAATTCAGGATCTACATCCTGCAATTTGTATGAACTGTCAGGTGTTTCATATTTTAACACCATTTCCTGTAAGGAACCCATTAACTCCTTTTCGTCCTCTAAAAGCTCGACTTCTCCATAAACATGAACTGTCACGTAATTCCATGTGGGTACTGCTTGATTCGTCTCATACCAAGATGGGGAGATATAACAATGAGGACCATGGAAAATGGCGAGAACTGTTTGATTTTCGATATCTTTCCACTGAGGGTTTGGACGAGCAAAGTGTCCATATAAAAATGTTTTCTCCTTGTTCAATATTAACGGTAAATGAGTTGCAACTGGCATTCCATGGTGCTGAGAAAAAAGAGTCGCAAAACTATGGTCTTTCATAATGTCGTAATTTAAAGTTTCATCTATGATATTAAAATGTGAAGGGGTATACATACGAATCCACCTTTCAAAAAAAGTTATCTGAGTATTTTTGTCATGATAAAGTCTATTTGTTCTTCATCCCCCATATAAAAAGAGTGGGTTCCAGTTTGGACAAATCCCATTTTTTTATAAAAGGCAATAGCATTTTCATTTTTTTCCCATACGCCTAGCCAGATTTTCTTTTTATTCCGTTCCATTGCAGTTTCCATTGCTTTATTCAGCAGATATTTACCTAGCCCATGTTTATGAAATTTGTTCTTTATATAAACCCTCTCAATTTCAAGTAGTTCCTCACCCATTTCTTCTGACTGAGCATCATTCGTATTGACCTTTAAATATCCAGCAACTTCATCATGAAAATAAACAAAAAAGAATTCCGAAGAAGGATTGGATAATTCTTTTTCTAATTGTTTTAAGTTAAATGCTCTTGCCAAATAGGCTTTCATGTTTTCAGGTGAATTCTGATCTTTAAATGTATCGTTGAATGTTTCAATACTAATTTCTTGAAGTATTTGTAAATCATCAAGGTTGCACTTTTTTATTTTTACAGTCATGTTAAAATCTCGCTCCTTTACATCATCAATAATTTCGCGTGTTTCCCTTTTTTACAATCTCCCAGTCTTTTTCGATATTTTTTCTTACCTTTTGAAGAAGATTGAAAAGGCTATCTACTTCAGTTTCGGAAAATCCCATTAATGCGACACTATTCGAATGTTCATTTTCTCTTTGATAAAAGGAAAAACAGTTTCCCCTTTTTTTGTTGGAAACAGCTTTTTAATTTTTCTGTTATGTGTATCTTCTATCTTTTCAATAAAGCCATTCAATTCAAGTTTTTTTATCGCACGAGCTGCTGTTGTTCGGTCCACTTTTATCATCTCAGCTAACTTTTCTTGAATGATTCCTGGGTTTTCACATATTCGCACAATATATAAATACTGCCCTTTTGTAAGGTCGTATTCTTTGAATTCTATATTACTTATAGAATCCAGTGCTCTTGCGATCATTCCAATTTCACGAAGAATTTCCTTCATAATGGCCTCCTTCCCTGTAAATGCAATAGAAATAACATATATTAAATCTAATTGAAAAATGTTGCATTTGCAACAAAAAAATAACGAAGAGGTCGAGTACAATGAAATATATTTTTACGAATCGCATTGGAAAATATTGAGTATTCGCCACAATGCTCAATAAATATTAAACTTATAATATCCGTCCCTATCAGAGTATAATGTGAAGAGGGCACCTTCTGGCAATAATCAAACATTCGCGAAAATGGATCAATCAAATTGATAAGTTCATCACACGTTGAAGCAGTTGTGAAGCTTGTTCTAACCTATGATATTATATTTAAGAATATTTACCATGTTCGAGGCAGCGGTTGAGCATTACAAAGGTATTTCTGCACCTTGGACAAGTACTATAGAACTCAAGATAACCTTGAAAAATGATGTAATAAGCAAATATTTGGAAAAGACACTCTAGCGAGTTTGAAAGGATTGATGATATGAAATTAGGATTCATAAGTGATACGCATGGAGGTTATGAAAATGTCGTCCAAGTTCTAAAACTTCTTAAAGACTCTGATCAAATTTGCCATTTGGGTGATGTCCTTTATCATGGTCCAAGAAACAATATTCCGACCACTTATAACCCGAAAAAATTGGTCGATACCCTTAAGGGAAGGTCAGATATTATATATGTTCGCGGAAATTGTGATGCGGATGTCGACGAGACTGTTTTGGAGCAAGACCTTTCTAGTAAATCGAGGGTTATTACCTTCGACAATTACAAATTTTTTCTCGTACACGGATATGAAGAGACGGAAGAAGAGCGCATTCAGTTGGCAAAAAAACATGGGTGTCAGGTTGTTATCTCAGGTCATACTCATGTCAAAGTTCTCAAAGAACAAGACGGGATAATCGTACTAAATCCTGGAAGCACGACAATTCCTAAAGATGGTACAACATCCTTTGCGTTTTATGAAAATGGTCAAATTGAACTTTGGGATCTTGATAGCGAGTCTGTAATCAAGATTTTTAAATTGTAAAATGAATTTTTCGAATGGTGATTATTAAACGGTAGAACTAGGGATTTCGTTACAGTGATACCTCGAAAATATTGTTCCGCAAACATATTTCACAGGCATTGTCGATAAATCGTGAAACATCTTTGAAACAAGCGATTTGGGGAAGTCACAGTAGAGAGATTTAGAAGTGAAAATGAATTTATTAACAAATGTGGAGGTATATTCTTTCGAATATATCTATTTTTTTGTTGTCATTAAATATACAATGTTTTAGGGAGAATTCCTTGGTGCACACCATTTCTCTTTTACAGTTCCTTAAAAACAAAGTAACAAATATAAAAACTGCAATAAATTAAGGATGGATTCTAACATGTTAAGAATAAGTAATATTAAGCTTCGAGCCGATTTTGACCCAAGTAAGGAACAGGAACTTTTAGTAAAGAAAATCCAGAAAGTACTAAAGGTCAAACAGGACAAAATATTGTCTTTTAGTATATCTAAGAAGTCGATCGACGCAAGGGAAAAACATAATGTCCAGCTTGTGTATTCTGTTGATGTTGAAGTCAAAAATGAGAAATTGTATTTAGGAATTAATAATGTATCTTCCTTTGAGCCATTAGAATATGTGATCAAGAAAACTAAAAAAATCACCCGTCCTGTAGTAGTTGGCAGTGGTCCTGCTGGGCTTTTCTGT